>JAQVPT010000324.1 GCA_028701945.1 Bacteroidales bacterium | reverse complement strand
TGTGGCATAGTTCATTTGGAAGTAATACTTATGAGTATGGCAGCTATATTATTGAAACATCAAATGGTAATATACTTACTGGTGGTGATACATGGGTTACTCATAGTAATAACACCCGCTGGTATCTACTCGAAACCGACACTGCCGGTAATATAATTTGGGAACGAACTTTTGGTCGAAGTAATTATAATAATGGTCATGTGCAGGGTTTAATCGAAACCTCCGATTCCAATTACCTTGCCTGTGGCTCATACCCTGTTGCACGCTACGGCGGTGGTGGTGGCGTATATCTTTGGGATGGATGTTTGCGTAAAATTGATACTGATGGAAATCTAATATGGGAGAAACTATACAGGAATTATTCATGTCATTCTAGTGATCCTGATGATATTAATATAAGTTCTTCAATAAGTTCTTTAATTCAAGAAAATAACGGTGATGTAGTACTTATTGGTTCTTCGTTAGGCTACTATCCTTTGCATAGGGGATTCTTAATGAAAGTAAACTCTGACGGACAAATCAAATGGCATAGATATTATTATGCTATTGCTACTAATTCACGATGGCAGTATTTTTCATCATTCCAACCAACTTCTGACAAAGGTTTTATAATAGCAGGTTATGGCAATGAATATGATATGTTCGGTTACGATCCTCCCCAACAAGCCTGGCTTGTAAAAACCGATAGTTTAGGTTTGGATGGATTAAGTAACATAGAACCACCAGAACTAAACATTGATATTGTTTTGCCCGCAATCGTTAATTGCAGCGATACAATTACAGTTTATGCTTATATTGCTGGCAAATCGGCTCCATACACAATAGAAACAAGCATTGGACAGGTTATAGACAGCATTTATTATCCGCCAACTTTCGTTCCTGTCGAGATAGGTCTTACCCATGTGAACCTTGAGTGGGACAGCTCAACTTATTTCGAGGAAACTATTACAGAAGCTACACTCAGCAACCATGAATGGGGTCAGTGTATTGCAAAACCTGTTGAGTTTTATACTCCGCATACATCAGGAACCCAGCAAATAAATATAACTGTAACCGATGCTTATGGCGAAAGTAAAACTATAACAAAAGAGGTTTTTGTAAATGATTGTGGGAGTGGAATTGCTGATCAAGTTGTTAATTCTGTAAAATTATATCCAAATCCTGCTGTAGATAATTTGTATTTGGATATCGGTGATTTCGACTTCGCTCAATCACCTAGCAATATGCAGGTGGCTGATCAACCAACTGGCGGACGAAGCAACCGGCTCGAAAAGGCAGAAATATATAATTCAGTTGGTCAGCTTGTAAAAACATTGCAATTATCAAATAATTTGACAGTGATAAACATTAAGGATTTTGCTAGTGGAGTTTACCAAATCAAGATAATTGATGGAGATGGAAATGTAATTGTGAGAAGTTTTGAGAAGCAGTAAGATAATATTGCTACAGAATCAGGAATTTTTAAGAGAGGCAGCTCTTGATTTCTCTCCTTTGTATTCCGGCAAAGCACAAACTCTCTACGAAATGGCTACAGACTCTGTGTTTATTGAACGGCGAAGCCCTCGCCGAAGGCAATATACACCTCTGCCTTATGTTGAGATGTCTCCTAAAAGTATAATTGTAGAACTGGATGATGACATTTTTATGGCTGAATTTAATGTTTATCCTAATCCCACAAGAGACAAGCTATATATTGAGTATAACTTTATGTCATATTCCGAAGAAGGTAACGAGGATCTATTGCAAACCCTAGGATACAAAAAGAATAGTGATTGTTCGAGTGGGGAGATTAGAATTTATACAATAGATGGAAAGCTGATTATCAGTAAAACACTCGAACAGCCGAGCGGAATAGAAACAATTGACATGCAAAATTATCCACCAGCGAGCTATATAATAAAGATTACCGACTGCTACGGATTTACCAAAGAACAAAAATTTATAAAGCAATAACAAAAAAATCCGGAGTAATCCGGATTTTTGTTAAATTTGTGATATTTGAAATTAAACAATGAGAAAAATATTAATTTCTACGGCAATTATTTTTACTAGCATTATTGGGAATTCTCAAACAATTTTTAATGAAATAATTGAAGATTCTATCAAGGCTCATATTATGAGTACGGTAGTTGCATTGGACACAGGGTATGTCTTTTTGTCTGGAACAGATAATGATTATAGTACAAGATGCTTTGCAATTAGTTATGTTAATGAATTTGGAGAGGAACCATGGAAAAAGGTGTTTGGAGATCCCATATTACAGTTTTGGGAAGGATGGTGTGGTAATTTTAAAAGAAGTGATAGTATCTACTATCTTGCAGGTAAAGTAGTAGATCCTGTTGAAGGTACTATGGGTATTCATCTTAGTATTTTTGATGACACATTCGAATTGATATTACAAAACACGTTTTTGGTTGATGATATTTTTAAAACAGCATTTTATTCAATTAAAACAACATTTAACGATTATTTTATAATTGGACAAATTTGGGATATTGATGATGAAACATATAAATTATTATTATTAAAAGCAAACAATTTAGGTGAATATGTTTGGCATAAATACTATAATATAAATGCCAGTGAATATGGCAGTACATTAATTGAAACTACCAATCATAATTTGGTGATTGGAGGAAGAACAGAGGTTACTGATATTGGAAACACCCGCTGGTATCTCCTCGAAACCGACACTGCCGGAAATATAATTTGGGAACGAACTTTTGGTCGAAATAATTATAATAATGGTCATGTGCA
>JAQVPT010000095.1 GCA_028701945.1 Bacteroidales bacterium | reverse complement strand
GTAAATTACTTGCTAGCAAATCCTTACATCACCGCATCATGGTATCAGCACATCATCTCCTCTTATTTCCACACCATTCTAGAACGGATACCCAATACCAAAATTAAAAGTAAAATCGTTTAACTCAAATGTACTAAAAGTACCTAACCATCTCTCGCTTGGCGGATAAATAGGGCTATATAGTGGGATACCGAAATCAAATCGAATAATAAAAAACGAGAAGTCAAAACGGACACCAAAACCTGTTCCGACAGCAATTTCCTTATAAAATTTATCCCATCTAAATAATGAGCCCGCACGATTATCTTTTTTATCGATTGCCCAGATATTTCCAGCATCAAGAAATAAAGCTCCTTCGATAAATGAAATAATTTTAAATCGATATTCGAAATTAAACATCATTTTCATATCAGCAATTTGGTCATAATTTGACCCAGGATTGGTATATGATCCAGGCCCAATAGTTCGAACACGCCATGCTCGTATATCGTTTGCTCCCCCGATAAAATATTTTTTAATAAAAGGCAAACCTTTAGTCGAATTACCATAAGGTAGCCCAATACCAAAAAAACCTCTGTATACAAAAGACTGATTTTCATTAAATATCTGATAATATCTGTAATCGAAATCAGCTTTAATAAATTGAGCAAACTCTACCCCAATAAATTGAAACGCTCCATCTACTTTTTCCTGACCAGTCCATTTATAAAGAGCATTTGGGATATTTCCACTAGTTTCAAGATTAAGCCAAAAATATGTAAAGCTCTTCAATTTATTAATATTCTGATTATTAAACATCAAGTCGTAACTAATAACAGACATCAACTGGTCTTCGTATGAATATCTAATGTACAAGTTTGCTATCTGCTCTTGAAAAACAGGATTAAAGTCAAAAATCTTTACAAGGTACAACTCAATAGGATTTATATAATGAGTTAAATAATTATTTTTCCCGCCTTTCCAAAAATATCCAAACCCAAGATTACCAATCGTACGAGTGTAATCAGGCCTCTGCTGGTAACTAAAGGATGTACTTATTCTTGTTTTAGGATTATGGTTTTTTACAAACTCATAATTTTCATAAAAAGGAATCATCAGTTTGGGAATATTTAATTTCATTTCTCCGCCATATTCCAAAGTGTTGAAAAAGGTCTGACTAATATCCTCTACATCTAAGGTAAGTGTTTGAAAAGCAAGAGAACCTTTAATATTAAATAATTGAGCTCCACGGAGTAGATTTTTATTATTATATGAAATACCACCTTCCATTCCAATATTTCCCGAGGTATTATTCCCCTCAAGTTCAAGTGTATATGATTGCTTGATTAGAGGAGTTAAATAAATATGCAAATCAAGGAATCGTTCTTTTTGCGTTTCAAGAATTACATCTTCGGAGGGATATAACTTAATATTTATGAGTTTAAATTGCTTGAGATTTGAGAAATGTGCATGCGTTTTCTCAACATTTTGAATATTATATCTGTCCCCACGCTTGATAAAACATGATTGAAGCAAGACAGATGGTTTAAACTCTAGTTTTCCGCTATAAATTATATTGTATCCGTCAACAGAAATTGTGTCAAGCATCGAGTTATATGCTTCGATATCAGAAACCGATAATTTAGGATCGAAATCTGGATATATATAGATATTTCTAATAACCTGAGCTTTAAAAGGCGTATTGTTATTAATGCTATTTTCGTCAAATGACTTGCGAATTGCAAGGGTTAGTTTTGTTTGATATTGATTTATTGTTGTATCGGCATAATAATGGATATTATTAATTGAGAAATAATAATATCCGTTCGATTTTAACATTCTAACCAGTCTCTCACGTTCATCTTGCAGTACATCAGTATTAAAGTTCTCATTAGTATGGATTAGGGAATTTACTGTGTCTAATAAAACAAGCTCCTGTAATTTAGGGTCGGTTATGTCGTAAATCAAATTAGAAATTAGATAGGGTTCGCCAGTTTCAATTTGATATGTGAGGGATATTTTCTTCTTCTTTCTTTTTTCAACAACTTTTACATCAGCTTCGTAATATGATTGAGCATGCAAATACGATTCAATATTACTGACTGTTTTTTCTGTTGAATATTCATCATATATAACAGGAGGCTCACCGATAACATCAGCAATTTTTTCTTTAAACTTTCGCTCTTTTCCTGATTTCGCCATATTATAAACCATAAGATGAAATCTAAAAACAGATAACATTTTTCGATTTGGCTTTTGTTTAAGTGCAGTTTCTACATCTTCGATATCGACATTTGAATTTTTGCAATCAAAACTAACTTTAGTAAGTAAATATTCATCATCTGCTACATGCTTTGTAGATCTGCAAGAATCCAGCGATAACATAATAATTACTATGAAAAAAGCAAAAGTAGCTTTCGAGATTATATTTTTCACTAACTTCATTTTGTAGATACAAATATAATTGAAAATGATTTGTATAACAAAAAAACATTGCGAGATTATAAACAATCAAATGTCATTAATATTATCAACTAAAAAAGCTGTCCGTTCACTATTTAGTGAACGGACAGCTTCATATTACAAATTATAATTGTATTACTCTACTGTTTCGAGATTTTCATAATTCTCTATCCCTTTTTTAAGAAATTCCATAAACTCTTCAGTATTCGAGCTATACTGCATAGGTTCAGTTAGGACAACACCATCGGGGCTCATTAAAACATAAAAAGGTTGAGCTTTTGTGCTAAAATTCACAACTTGAATATCAAGATTTACGTCTCCCAAAGTTTTTTTGATTTTTCCATCATTAGACGATGTAAACCAGCTTTCTTCATCAAGAATAACCGATTTTTCATCTGTATATAGAGCGGTCATAACCAATTTATTATTAAAATATTCGTTAATTGTCGGGTCTGACCATATTGATGCCTGCATTTTTTTACAGTTTGAGCATGTGTGTCCAGTAAAATAAAGAAGTACTGGCTTATTTTGTGATTTCGCACATTCAATACCTTGCTTAACATCAAAATAACCATTAACATTATATGCCATGTGCATCGTCTCGGAATATTTAGGGGCTTCACATAAGCCATTATCGTCAGCACCTGCATCGGTTAAAGTTAAGTCAAACTGTTGTGATGATTTAGGTGGCAATAGGCCCGCTATACCACTCAAGTTTGCTCCAAATAAACCAGGGAACAGATAAATTGCAAATATAAATGACGCCATTGCCATAATTAGTCTAAAAAAACCAACATGCTGAACATCGCTATCATGAGAGAATTTAATTTTACCTAAAAGATAAATTCCCATCATTATAAATATAATCATCCAAATACCAATATATAAATCGCGACTTAATATGCCAAGATGATAATTTTGATCAATATTAGAGAAATACTTTAATGAGAAAGCGAGAATTACAAATCCCATAACAACTTTTACTGAATTAAGCCAGCCACCTGATTTTGGTAATTTTTTCATCATTCCAGGAACAAGTGCTAAAATAGTAAATGGCAATGAAAATCCAAGACCAAATCCTAACATTCCAATAAGCGGCTCGAGAACATTTCCGCTTGCAGCTTTAACCAATAAGGCACCAATTATAGGACCTGTGCAACTAAAACTAACTATAACAGTTGTTAAGGCCATAAAAAAAGCTGCAACCATACCACCTTTATCTACTTGTTTGTCAGCTTTATTTGCAAGACCCGATGGCAAAACAATTTCAAATAAGCCAAAAAGCGAAGCGGCAAAAACAACAAATAAAACAAAGAAAATTCCATTTGGAATCCAGTGAGAGCTCAATACTGTTGTAAAGTCAGCTCCAGCACTCGTAACTGACACAATCAGTCCTACCAAAGCATACAAAAGAGTAATCGACAATCCGAAGATTAGTGCTTTTATGATATTTTTTGATCTTTTTTCATTCTTTTGCATAAAAAAGCTCACAGTCATTGGTATCATAGGAAACACACATGGCGTTAGTATCCCAATTATCCCAAAAAGAAATGAAATCAAGAAAAATGATAATAGTGAATTATTACTTGATTCTTTGTTATCAAATTCGTTTGAAGTAACAATAATAGGAGTTTTAGCTCCTACTTCAGATGTTTGACTATTATCTAAAGCGGCACCACCATTAATTTCGAAAAGAAAATCATAATTAAGTGGCATACATGCCCCATCCTCGTAACAAGCCTGTCCTTCAATAACACCAGTAATATTAAATCCTTTGCCTGATAATGTTTTTATTTTTTGAGTAAAAGTAGCCTCATGTTCAAAAAAGTTTACTTCTACTTCAAAAACATCATCAAATTCAATAATAGGAGCAGGACTTTCAATAACACTATCTATTATTTTGTAGTCATCGCTCAAATTAAAATCGAAATACAAAGGCATTGGTCCACCAAAACCAAAATATTGGCCATAAAGATGCCAATGGTCTTTAATCTGAGCTTTAACAACTAGATTAACATATTCATCATCAAGCTTTTCAGTCGAGAAACTCCACTTTACGGGTTCATTATCCTGAGCAAAAATTGGATTTAAAAATAGGATAAACGATAGTATCCCAGTAAACACTAAAATTTTTTGTTTAAATTTCATACTGAATAAAAATTAAGTTAATAAAACAATTCTTCATCTGCAGCATTAAAAAAGTGATACTCCATGTATGAATACGCCATCATAGGGTTTATCGCAATTTTACAGTTGAATGTTTTTTGCCAAGTTTTTCGTATTGGTTTTATTAGACCTTTTGTCAAATATGCTTGTACAAAAGGATGAGCTTTAATAATAACTTTTTTGGTTTTATGTTTTTTGATAATAAATTTCAGGCTGTTTTCTATTTCATCAGTAAGCGAAATACTAGCACTAATTTTTCCACTTCCATTGCAACAAGGGCATTTTTCTGATGTTTTGATTTCCATTTCGGGTCTAACTCTTTGGCGAGTTATCTCCATCAAGCAAAATTTACTTAGCGGGATAATGTGGTATTTGGCTCTGTCGCCAGCCATGCAATCTTTGAGTTTATCAAATACTTTACGTTTGTTTTTCTCATCGTGAATATCAATAAAGTCAACCACTATTATTCCACCCATGTCACGCAAACGCAATTGTCTTGCAATTTCTTCGGCAGGAATTAAGTTAACCTCGGTTGCATTCTCTTCCTGATCTTGCTCGGAGTTGCTTCTGTTTCCAGAATTTACATCGATTACGTGAGCAGCTTCTGTATGTTCAATAATCAGATATGCTCCATTTCGCATCGAAACAGTTTTACCAAAGGCAGTTTTTATTTGCTTTTCGATATCAAAATAATCAAAAATAGGTTCTGTTGAATTATACAGTTTAACTATTTTGCTTTTTTCGGGTGCAATTTCTGTTATAAAATCTTTTATCCCTTCATAAGTTGGTTTATCGTTAACGTATATTTGATTAAAAGTAGAATTGAGTATATCTCGTAAAATAGCAGTTGTCCTGTTAATTTCACCAATCATCAATTTTGGTGGTTTGGCGTTACTAATCTCGCTATAGAGAGTTTCCCACTTTTCGATAAGCAAGTTGAGTTCTTTATCGAGATCCGCTACCATTTTAGTCTCTGCTACAGTTCGAACAATTACCCCATAATTAACTGGGGTTATGCTTTCGATCAGATTTTTCAATCGTTTTTTTTCTTCAACAGATTTAATCTTTTGACTTATGGAAATTTTTGCTCCAAATGGCATCAAAACCAGATTACGACCAGCAATTGATAGTTCGCATGATAAACGAGGACCTTTTGATGATATAGGTTCTTTTGCGATTTGAACTAGAACATACTGTCCAACAGTAAGAACATCAGTAATTTTGCCATTTTTATCAATATCAGCTTCGGCATTAATCTTACTAAACTTTATGTTCTTTTGTTTTCTTGACAAACCAATATGCAAGAACTTGTTTAATGTTTGAAAACCGACTCCAAGGTCGAGGTAGTGCAGAAATGCATCTTTTTTATATCCCACATCAATAAAAGCGGCATTTAATCCAGGCATAAGTCTTTTTACCTTACCTAAATAAATGTCTCCTACCGAAAATTCGATGTTACTGCGTTCTTTATTTAATTCAACCAGCTTTTTGTTATGTAACAAGGCTATATTGATTTCTGAACTGCGAACATCAATATATAATTCACTTTGAATTTCTTCGTTTTGCCGGCTCACAATATCTTTCGTTTTTATAAAATTAAATCAAACCTCCGAAAAAATTTAATTTCGCAGGTTTGATAATTATACACTTAATAAGGGAAAAAGGTTATTTCCTTTTTTTATGTCTGTTTTTACGAAGACGCTTTTTCCTTTTGTGAGTTGACATTTTATGTCTTTTCCTTTTCTTTCCGCTTGGCATAACTATAAAATTTAATGATTATCTTTAACTTCTAATATAAACGCTTTCGAAGGCTTAAAAGCAGGCACCTTATGTGCTGGAATAGTAATGGTAGTGTTTTTCGATATGTTTCTTGCTGTTTTAGCAGCTCTCGCTTTTACAATAAAACTTCCAAAACCTCTCAAATAAACATTTTCACCGTCAATCAAAGAGTCTTTTATGGTATCCATAAATGTTTCAATAGTTTTTTGAACTACCAGTTTCTCGATTCCTGTATTTCGAGATATTTCATTTACTATGTCTGCTTTTGTCATTTTGCAATATGTTTTATTAAATAATTAACTTTTTTAACAGTGTGCAAATATAATACTTTTTTAGAAATTAAAAAGAAAATAAATAAAAGATTATTAAGAATTCAAGTTTCTAACAATCAGATAATTAATAAAAAAAGAATTTCATGTGTATTTACATGCCTTTTCCCTGAAAAATTATTTTAACAGTATAAATCATTATTTTGAAATCAATGTATAGAGATCTGTTTTCAATATAAATTATATCGTATTTTAATCTTTCAATCATTTGAGTAACATTTTCTGCATATCCATATTTTACTTGCCCCCATGATGTTATGCCAGGTCTAACCGACAATAGATGTAAATAATGAGGGGCTTCCTTCACAATTTGGTCAATAAAGAACTGTCTTTCTGGACGAGGCCCAACGATACTCATGTCTCCTTTAAGAACATTAAAAAACTGTGGAATTTCATCGAGACGGGTTTTTCGAATAAATCTACCGAATTTTGTTACACGACTATCTGATTTGCTACTTAGAGCTGGACCATCTTTTTCGGCGTCAACAAACATAGATCTAAACTTGTAAATCGCAAAAGGTTTTTTGCCTTTCCCAATTCTAAAATGACTATATAATATTGGACCTGGAGAACTTAATTTTACACCAATACTCAGGAATAAATAGACAGGTAATAAAATAATTATTGCAATTGTACTCAAGACCACATCAAGTAAGCGTTTCCCATGTTGCTGCCACACTGGCATAATGTTGTGATTTATTTCGATAAGTGGCATTCCAAAAATCGAGGACAATCTAACCTTACCTATTAATATATCATACATGTCGGGAATTACTTTTATCACAACTTTGGTTCCTTGCAATTTGTTGATAATGTTTTTAATCTTGCAATGCTCGCATGATTCCACTGCAATAACAATTTCTTCAATTTTATGCTCGGCAATTATCTGCTCTATGTCGTCTATGTAACCTAAATTTGGCAATAAATCACCCAACAGATAATTATCTTTTTTATCAACATAAACAAATCCGACAAATTTTAAACCAGAAGATATCTTTTGCTCTTCTACTTCTTCGAGTAATTTTAAGGCTTTTTTATGACATCCAATTATTAAAGTATTAAACAAAAGTTTACGTGAATGAACTCTTTTGTTGGTAATTGTAGTAAGAACAACACGTGGGATATAAGTGCTTATAAATTGCAGTCCGAAAAGGACAATAAACATTAGATAATAATGTTTATATTCCCCTACCCAGTCGTCAAGGATTAAAGCAAAAAATATAAATATTACCCCAATAAGTGTTGTAAACAAGGTTTGCCCAAGTTCTTGTAGTCTTGATTTTCGGTAAGGGACTCTATAATAGCCACTTAGCAGATGCATAATAATCCAAAACAAAGGAATAATAATTAATGCTGTATAGAATTTTGTATCAAAAGCCAAAGGAATATCATATCCTAATTTTTGTGGCTCAATATATATTTTTCTAAAACTGAAAAACAAAGTCCAAGATATTGCTGCAGCAACAAAATCAAAAAATATATATTTAATATTTTGTCTAGATTTTTGCATTATTGTGTAGGCAGATAAATTAGTTTAACATTATCAATATAGACATCCGATTTTTCCAAACCAGAATCTTCCGAATATACACATGTGAAAAACAACCGAAATTCTGTTCCGCTAACATTATTTACAAAGTAGTTTAGGTCAATATAAACTTTTTTCCAATTATTTGTGGGATTAAAGGTATAAACATGTTTTCGAACCTCAGTAACAACAGCTCCGGTATATTCTTTTGAGAATATACCAAAATTAAAATAATCGTTTGTTTTAAAGTCAATTTCAAGAAATGCCCGTCCGTTTTTTTCAATTTCAAAAAGTTGTGAACTGCGGCATTCAAATTGTGGTCTTTCGGCATCAACAGAAAAGTGCATTGATTTTCCTTCAAAAGCATTTGCACCAGAAACAAGAGATATTGCAGTATCACTTTGTTCGCTAACCTGAAACTCGAATCCAATATCTTCAAAATCTTCAACCAAGGCAAAGGTTACGGGTCTATATTCAAATACTGGGCTTAATTTTAAAATTTCGTTTTCTTTTAGAATGGTGTCTAGATAATATCCACTCATCATTTGGTAAATCTCTCTTGCTGCATTGCCTCCCGAGTTTTTTATCCCAGGTTCAATTTGTATATTTTGCATTCCTGCTTCTAATACGGGGATAGTAAACGGAACTTCGAAAACACCAACGAGTTTATTGTTCACATAAAGCCAGCAATCACTAATATTGTGCGAAGCAGAGCCTTGCGCTGGGTTTGTAATAGAAACAGCAACAGAATCAACTGCAACGTAAGAAGGTATCTGTTCCGAAGGATTAATGATTTCGCAGGAATAGAAAAAAGTAAGAAATATTATAAAAAAAAGTAAAGTTTTACTCACAACCATTTTTATTTAATATGCAAATTTAAAACGCAAAGATATATCTATTATTGCGTTCAAAAAAAAAACTTTACCCTACAGACAATTTTATTTTGTCTTTTATTTGTGCAGCAACAGAATATGCCCTTAAAACAGTTTCAAGATCAACTTCGGGAGACTTATCCATAACGATAGACTTTGCAAAAGATGAAAATTCATCGTAATAATGGTTATTTGGTTTTACAGGTATAGGATCAACGATCAGATCTCCGATGTTTTCTTGAAAAAGCTTCATATTACTTTCTTGATTGCGTTTTTTTACTTGCCATGCTTTATTTCTGACAAGGTCAATATTTGTATAATCGTTATCGCAATAAAAACTTATTTCATGAGTGTTACTTGTAGCAATGCGACCAGCAGTAAGCTGAGCAACTGCACCATTCATAAATTCCATCCGCACATTAATAATATCGGGGTCATTTTTGTTAATTGTAGTAGCATTTGCATGAACAGATTTCAAGTTCGACCGTATCATTCCTAAAACTATGTCGATATCACTTATTAACATATCCATTAGTACTGAACAAGATTCTGTTCCGAAAGAAAATTTCCTAAAATAATTTGCTTGAATAAATTTTGGATTTATAATAAATGGCTTTGCCGACAAAAACGTATTGTTAAATCTATGATGAAACCCAGCTTGGACTTTAACATTTGCTTCATCAACAATATCAGAAAGTTTATTTACATCTCGGTTGCAATAGTCGGAGGATGGTTCAAAAAACACATGCTTTGAATTACGAACAAGCTCCTCAACTTTGTCAAGTCCCGACATGGGAGACAGAGCGATAATTGCCTCAACATCATTTATTAATAAGTTTGGATCGGTATATGTTTTAAGCTTATATCTTAAATGCAAGTCTTCATTGACATGTTGGTGTGGACTATACATGCCCACAATATTTAATTCAGGCACATCCATTATCTTTTCGATAATATCCAGCTCAAAATCAGGTAGTCCGTATATACCGGTTTTAATCATAACTTATTTTTTTCGTAAAAATACAGTTAATTATTTCTTGTCAACAAGCGCGTTACTAATGTTTTTCAACTGATGTATGTTAAAACCACAAATTTTCTGATGTTTGAAGCATTCCTTCTTGTCTGATTTTTTAGAAATAAATAAAAATAATGTGTTTTTAAAAATAATTCTTGCATATTCTCTAATCTTGTTATATCTTCGCAGCCCGAATAAAATGGTCTAGTAGCTCAGCTGGATAGAGCAACGGCCTTCTAAGCCGTAGGTCTCAGGTTCGAATCCTGACTAGATCACGTAGAATTTAAAAGTTCTTGTGAAAACACCGATTATCAAGCATTCTGGAATGATTGATAATCGGTGTTTTGCATTTTACACCCTAATATTAGCATTCTCTGCTAATTCTTGCGATATTTCCGCTCCTCTTATATGGAATGCATCTACACCTGCGATGTTTTTTCTACTTACATTATTTACATCGACACCTATTTTCTTTAAGTCGATTTAAAAATAACATCATACAAATCTGTTAGAGAATAGTAATTTTCAATTTGCAAGTTCAATATATTCATGATGAAGACTTATATTATTATCAACAATCGCAGCTATCGTGTGCGGGATTCTTTTAATTATAAATTCTAAAACAATATCTAATTATAAGATTCCATGATTTTATCGCCATCGCTCAATAAATGATTTACATATTTTTCTTTAAATGATGGATTCCAGAATGAAAGTTTCTTATGAGTATTGTAATACTTCATTGGTATCGGGTGTGTTCCAATTACAACAGGAATATTATAGTGATTTTCAATAAACTCTTTAAATTGGCTTATACGTGGACAAGGCGGATATCCAACAACAAGACCAGTTGCGAGATGGATTACTTCTGCTCCATTTTTTATCATCTCTGCTGGAACGTATTCTATATTTCCACCTGGACAACCACCACAATTAGCGA
This sequence comes from Bacteroidales bacterium, assembly GCA_028701945.1. GTDB lineage: Bacteria > Bacteroidota > Bacteroidia > Bacteroidales > ML635J-15 > Bact-19. Next base: position 86 of record JAQVPT010000095.1, on the reverse strand, counting down.
ATCCAACTAATTCTAATTCTTCATCTTTTGGATATCTTGCAAATCCTCCAACATGCTCTTTCATTGCTCTAAGGCATTTACCTCCT
>JAQVPT010000094.1 GCA_028701945.1 Bacteroidales bacterium | reverse complement strand
AGTAAACTGTCATTTAACTCTTCCAAATGTGCCTTTGAATAAATTCGGGAAGGGTCAATGGCGGTACCAATACCACCACCAAACTGGGCATAAGTAAATGATATTGTTAAAATCAATGTTACTAAAAAAATCAGTTTCTTCATACTATTTAATTCTATAATTAAAAAAAGAAGGCTGTTCTTTGGTTCAGAATACCTGAACAGCCTTCGGAAACTACCTCTTACCTTGTAATTATAATTTTTTGATTAATTGTTTGCTTATCTGAATCGCAAACTTGAATAATGTAAACACCGTTTGTTTTTACATCAATTGAGTTATATATTCCGTTTTGTGTTGTGCCTTCGTCAACCAATTTGCCGAACATATCAAATATTTTGTATTTGCACTGTCCATTGAAATTTCGGCAAATAAACCGATTATCGGCAGTAACATCAACTTCGCCATACGATACAGATTGAATACTTTGCAATGATGTTTCATTGTTTATTGCTTGCTTGTTTTCAATCATTTGTTGGATTCTTTTACGATTATACTCATAATTAGCAGATTTTCCGCCAAATGCATCACATAAAGTATCATTGCTTAATGTATAATTTACATAAGTGGAAACAAGAGTACTCGCAGGAGCAAAATTAACTCCGCTACCATTTGCATAGCTGAAGTCATCTGTATCATAAGTGAAATCCATTAAAGATACATTAATTTCGGGATCACAATTATCATAGTTAAGGTCAAATGTCTCTACTAGATATCCATTACCCAAGGCTGCACTTGAAGAATGAACATTGAACGAATAGTCGTCAAAGTAAATTTTATTAAGATAAGCAGTTTTTACGTATGGCCAAGTACCACCACCAACAGTATCAACATCCAAATCGTTCATATACTTACCGATAAAAAGCGTGGGGTCGTATAAATCGACTTGTAGCAAATATTTTTTCTGCGAATCCATATAATTATGATGCCCTAGAATATAAATATTTGTGAAATTATGTGCGACATCGAGTATAAAGGCTTTTTCAAAATCAAATTTATATACATTACTTGAAATAACCTGACCTGATAAGTAATTAATTGCTGTTATCCATACACCGTCACCATCGGTTATTGGCTCACGAATATCCTGACATAAATATGCTATACTGTCGCAATAATAACCATTACCTGATAAAACATTCTTGTTAGTCCATTCCGACGCTGTAAAGTCATAAGAATGGATATATGTAAATGTTCCAGGATTAAGAGAGAGAGTCCCTGCAAGACAACCAATTATATTCAATGTGTCCGAATTACCACTTACAACATTTACTCTTGCTACATTGTCCCACGACACAGAAGTCATTTGCATATTACTAAATTTTTTATTTCCTGCTGGTGCCAAGGTGTTTCTCACCCGGAAAAATCCGCCATTTGCAATAAAAGAATAGCATTTTATATTAGTTGCACCTATGAAATAAGCACTATAACATCCATCAACAACTGCAGTATTAGCAGTGTTGCCTAAAATCCTAGTAAAACTAATAGGAGTACCATTATTCATGTTAATTTTAATGACAATACCTCTATTATCAGCAGCCATATATCCGTAAACTACAATGTTTTCATCTTCATCAAAAAAACCTCCATTCAGAAAAATTTTACCATAAGTGCTATCTGACATTTGAAATGCTCTTGAATTTGTGTTGTCTGGTTGTGGAAAAGGAACACTAAAGTCTAATTGAGTTACAAAAAGTTTAAAGTACTCATCAATACCAACGATGTATCTAGTTGCATTATTAGGATTTGTTAAAACTGCCGAGGTAATAATATCACCCGATGCAGAACTGTATGTACTATGTGCATTTTGTCCAAACGCAATGACACTCGAAAAAACGAGTGCAACAATTGCTAAAAAGAATTTATTTTTCATTGTTTTAATTTTTTAGTTTTTAATCTTGTTAACTAGTAAAAAAATCATGGTTAATTAGGCTGAGAAGTGCCTTTGGCAGTTCTCAAACAAAATGAAAAATGTTCAAATTTCTTTTATGCGATTGTTCGTTTTAAATTTATACTATCTTTGCAGAACCGTTTATTTTGAGGATCGTGGGGTCGCAAGCCCTGCGGTCTTCTCTTTTTTAATATTTATGAGAGCTTAATCTGGCAAAACAATTGCTTGTCATGCACTACCGCAAGTGGATTAGCTCAATATTTTTAATTTATAGTGTTTTGTCTTTTTTTACAAAAATTAAACTCCAAAGAATCCAAACCACTTCGGGTTCTTCGGTAACTTGTGCATATTGAGGCGTTTTAGTTTGAAGAAGTATGTATTTACCAATTCCTTTTGTAATATCAACTATTTCCAAAGTGCCGTCGGCTTCGTAAATTAGTTTACCATCACGGGTAATGTATTGTTCACGGTAAATATCGCCAGTTTGTGCATATTCGCTTTCGCCAGTAAGTCGAGTTACATAACGTAGCATCATGCCCGAATCAGCCATAAAAACACCTGCTTGTGTAGTTTCACCTTTGCTGAGTAAATACTGAGATTTTCGTCCGCCGTCACGATCGGTAATTTGACGTGGAATATAAACCGCCTCGTTTAATCCAATATTTAAAAAACTGAGATTTGTTGATGTTGCCAAATAAAGATTTAGAAGAAATGGTGGAATGTCTAATGCTTTTGTAGCATTGTCAATGTCGGCAGGACTTTTTACAATAGCTTTTAACTCGTCAAGTTTTGGAGGAAGTTCATCAATCGAAATAATTTCGGAACCAGTTGGTTTTTTTGTGCTCATAAAAATAATGTTTTAGTTAAAAATATTTTGTTTATGGTAATTCGTGTTTTTCAAAAATAAATAGTTCATTTACAGACATGTCAAAAAACATTGACAATTTTAGTGCGAGAGCTAAAGAAGGTAAATACCTGTTGCCTTCAATGGCATTTATTGTTTGCCTTGAAACTTTTAAAGCTGCTGCAAGTTCTTCTTGTTTTAGCTTTTTGCGTTTTCGTTCGTCCCTAACATAGTTTCTCATACTAATCGAAATTGTCGTTATTCCTATTTTTAAATTTCTCATGAAACTTTAGAATGTTGAATGTAATTATGTAAAAGAAAAATAATGAGTTCATCAGAATTATCGCAGGAAAATTGATAAAATGCAATGTTAAACTTGTAAAAGTAAAAATAAAGAAAAATATAGAATGTAAAATTGTTGTAATAAGTACAGCCATAACCCTAAAATGTGCAATTAGCTCATCTTCAAATTTTTCTTTTGAAAAAGCAATTAAGAAAAAGCCCAGAATGAGAATAGCGTATATGGCATAAATACGAATGTCCGTGTCAAATTTTATGAATTCTTCAAATTTTACACCCGAAAAAAGTTTAATACAAAATATTATGATTGCAATCAGTACAATAACTGCCCCGATTAGCCTAAAAATCCTTGGAAATAATACAATCTTTGAGTTTTTCATTTAGATTGGTGATTTTTATGATTACAAATGTACTGCATGTTTTACTTTATTCCAAATTAATTTACATTTATTTTTTGCAAATTGTGAAAATAAATATAGATACATAATTTAAGATAAGATAAAGTGTTTAATACTATTTTATTCAACTTTGAAATAATTTTGATAGATTTCTGTTAATATATGAAAGTAAATATTTAACTAAAAATGTTCGTATATTTGCTTTATATTTATTTGAAACAAATTGAGTACAAACAGAATTTATTAACTTAAAAACAATTACAATTATGAGCATGAACAAACCAGAATTGGTTACTTGGATTGCCAAAAGAGGCAATATTAGCAAAGTAGAAGCAAAAAAAGCATTAGAATTAACCATAGGAGCTATTAGTCAAGCTCTTAAAAATGGTGAAAGTATTACACTTATCGGTTTTGGCACTTTTAAAATTGTAGATATTGCTGAACGTACGGGAAGAAACCCACAAACTGGCGAAAAAATTCAAATTAAAGTAAAAAAGTAGTGAAGTTTAAACCAGGTAATGAATTATCTGGTCAAGTTAAATAAAAATCTGTAACAGTTTTTAAAGCTCCGATATCGGGGCTTTTTTTATGGTTTTTTTCAAAACCCAAATTTCTACTGAAAATTCAGTTGAGTGTCGGCAAGATTGCACTCTTTTACAAATCTTTCGTTATAGCATTATCTGATGGTGCTTTGGCAATGTGCTTGCAAATGTAAGGGTGTTACATGTCCTAAAAGTATATATAACTTTGTTTTTTTATAATCAGCCACAATAAAAGAAATTTTGTTTAAAATAAATTTACAATAATTGATTTGAACGTCTTAAAAATTCTGACTCATCTAAACCAACTCTTGATAAATTGGCAGCGTAATCTGAAACAATTCTCTGAGAATGCAAATCTTTGAGGTCTAAAATCCATTCAAATTGCTCATCTTCAACACTAGTGTATTTTTGTTTGAATATATAGACTTCATCTGCTCCCTTTTCTGCTTTAATTACCCCACTATCATTCGTGCAAACAAATTTAATCGTTCTAATAGAGAATGAATCTTTAACTCTTTTTAGTTTTATATCATCTGGCGTTAAAATGTCAAATTTTGTTTCAGAAATATCAAAAGGAATGAACAAAAACTTTCTCTCACCATTTTTCGGAATCCTTACACTATCACATTTCTGCTGAATGCAAATGTAGTATATGGGAAGAGTTGTGTTTGTCGGAATTTTAGTGCTTTTTATAACGGTACCAAGTGTTAATTTAGGATCAATGTTAATTGGTAAAAACAAACTTTTATGATGTGTTAATTTTGCAAAAGCAAAATTTATCTTTTCAACTTTATCTTGGTCTATTAATGATAAAAACAAACTTGTTGCATTTAAAACATAATTATCTTTTTGCTTATTTGTTAGATTACTACTATTAAAAGAATCAGATATGCGTTTACCTATATCAGTATTTTCAGATTCTAATATATCAATAATCATTGCCTTTGTTCGAGTGAATTTGTTTCTATCTGTAACAATAAAATTTTCATCTGAAATATTTTTTTCTATCCAATCTGTAACAAGTTCTTTATCAAGAGAAGCACCGACTTTATTGTATAATAATAAATCAGTAATTGAACCTCCAAATAATTCAATTAATAAATTTTCAGCATCAGATTGATATGGTAACAAAGCCTTATGTGATAAAAAAGCACTATCTAATTCTTTTGAAAATAATCCTAATAATTTATTTGAGTTTTCCCTTAAAGTAGTTAATGAAAGTAGTGCAAAATTTGAAAGTAGACCACATGTCATTAAAGTAAATTCTGTTAATAAAAAATCAGGCAATTTATCATAAGGAATAATCATTGAGACTAAGCCTGGCATATGTTTAAAACGAGTGTCTTCGCCATCTGAATTATTATCTTTTGCTCTAACTAAAATTTTAATATTATTTATTATAATCGAACATGCTTCTTCATTAATATTTGAATTTCCAGTTAAATCTCCAATTTTATTAAGAATTCCAATTAGGTCGGTTTCAGCAGTGTAAACCAGTATTAATTTTAATGATTCTGTACTATTTTGAGAAATTAGTGTAGATATAATTTTTTTTGTATATAAACCTCTAACATCTTCTTCTTCTGCATCTTCTTCTAAATCTGAAGGTTTGTTAACTTCATTTAGAATATCAATATACCAATCCAAAACAATAATGTCTGCTTTTTTTGAAATTGCCTCAAAATTTACAATATCTTCAATTGTTTCTGGATCATAAACAGCGCATATTTTTTTTTCTTTTGCAAAAAGATTTGATAATTTTATTGCATCTAAATCATGAGCTGAATCCTGTTTTGAAGAATCCTGTTTTGAATGAGCTCTATCATCTAGAAAAACTATACTTTGCAAAAAATCATTAGCAATAATTTTTGATTTATTAAAAAATTCACTACTCATTATCGTCGGATTTATTTCGTTCAATTTTAAAGCTAACTGTACTTCCCTCTTTAGGAGAGACAATAGATATGTTATAATTTTCAGCATTTAAAACCTCTTTACTTATGTTTAATCCCATTCCTCTACCATTTTTTTTTCTTGAAAAGCCTAGATCAAAAATTCTATCTTTATCTTGAATTGGTAATTCAACACCATTATTTGAAATAAATACGCCAGTTTCATCAGCATGCATTCTAATTATTTTTTTTTCTACATTACTATGTTTTAACCAATAAATAGCATTGTCAATTAAATTAACAAAAACTGGATAAAATGTTGATCGAAAGCCATTTATTGTTTGATTTGCAAATCCTTTAGTGTGTCTAAACTCTATATTATGTCTCTCCATTCTTGATTTAAATAAATCTATAAGAAACATTTTAATATCCATCAAAGATATATCTTCTCTCTTTCTGTTTAGTCTTCTATTTAATGGGGTAAATAAGTTTAAATAACCATCTAAATGCTCAAAGTTTACTTTAATATTCTTATAAACACCATCAAGATGTTGATTAACATCTGACCATGCTTTTAAATCTCTTATACTTCCTCTTATGGATTGAACTGTACTGCTAAATTCATGATGAAGAATTCCTACAGCTAGACCTAATTGACTTAATTCAATGTCAGCTTGTATTCTTTCTCTTAATTCTTCTAACTCTTCTGACATTGCATCAGATATTTGGTCATTAGTAATAATATGACCATCATTATCTTTTTCAACATAGAAACTTTCAAATTGTCTAATAATTCTGTCCATAACAAAAGTATTACGATTACTTATTAGGTCAATTTCATCTTCCATTGATTTTCTTTCTTCAACTAAATTAAAATCATCAACATTATTGGTTCCTAAATTTTTAAATCTGTCTTTGACTGACCTGATTTGATTATCAAGATCTAACATTAAATCAGATGTCAACTCTTTTATTTTCTTTGAAACATCTGTAACGATTTCATTTGTTTCAATCCTCTTTTTTGAATTTGATTTTTTTGCTTCAACGGAAATGAATTCAACAGCTTGTTCTAAACGTTTTCTTTTACTTATTTCAATATTTAATTTTGTAATATAATTTTCAATTAAACTATCAATTTCTTTATTTGCTTTGTTAAAAAGATTTTGTTCTAACAATTGAAATTCTTTTAGATATGTTTCATAATCTAATCTATTGCCTTTAGAAATTGTAAATCCCTTAGGACCAGATAATGCAACATTCTTCTTATAATCATTTATTTTTTGTCTTGCTTCAAATTCATAATCAATAATCTTCTGACTTGCTTCATCAATATCTTTGATATAGATAATTGAATTAAGGTTTCTTTTAGTTTCTACAATTATATTATTTACTTCTTCTTCAAACTTGTTTGAAGTTAAATATTTAAAGAAATTATCTAAATTTTGAAGGAATTTTTCTTTTTTACCCTTCGCAAGTTTATCTCTTCTTTCTAGAGCGTTGTAAATCGAACTTAACTCTTCTTTCTTTTTTTGATACAATTCAGATTGCACTGTTTTAGCATTTGGATCAAAAAAATCAAATGCTAATTGTAAAACAAAATTTTTAAGGATATCTTGGAAGTTTCTAAAAGCCTTGTTTTCAATAAACCCCTCTCTACCAGCTTTTTCAACAAGTTTAAAATTATGTTTACTATTTATTTCTATTACACCGAACATTCTTCGATGTGAAAAGAAATAAGTGCTAGCCCTTTTAGTCCTATTCTTTTCAATATGCAAAAAATCAAAATCTACATCACCATATGGTAATACTCTTATGTTATCTTTATATATATATAGCCCCCCAAATTTATTTGTCTTATTACTTAAAATTGCCCAATTCTGAGAATCAACTTTTGAATTTCTTAATTCCCCCTGAATGTAAACAAAATTAATTTTAAAAGAACCACAATCTGTTTCTTTAAAATTATTCCCATTCCAATTGACTATATGATTTTCATATAGTTTTTCTCCATAAATATTGATATTGCCCTTGAACTGTCCATACTCATCAAAAGTTCCTTCAAAATGATGATCTGCAATTTCAAATTCTTGAGGAGTGAAAAATTGTTCTTTATCTATTATATTGTTGTAAGTCGCATCATCTCCCCTATAATCTCTAAATGATATATCAATTACTGGCTTTGGATGATTCGGTGTCATTGTATTATGAAAACCAATCAACATTTTTTCAATTTTTGTAGCTTCTTTATTTTCTTTATCCCCTTCAATATCAAAAATTAAAGTTTCGCTAACTGGATTAATATAAAAAAATGTTCCACCTTTATCATTTGACATTTGAAAATCACCAACAAGATTTCTATTAAGCTCTTTGGGATTGATATTAAAATTAATTACCGAGTTGGCAATTCTATCATAATCCTTTATTGAGATAATATCTTTAGATTTTAAATCTGATAAGGAAGTTAAAACTTCGTTTTTTAAATCACGAAATTCTCTTAGATCCGGAATTTCATCAAATTCTTTAATGGGTATTATGATATCCTCCAGATTTATTCCTGGCAATTCAAACAATTCCCAATTAATAAATACTGCTACAATTTTATTGTCTTCTTTTCTTTGTTTTGCTTTTGTTATTATTAAGACTTGCTTGCCTATTGATGCAATTGCTAATCTGCCAATTCCTTTTTCACCCATAATTGGTCTTAAAGGTTTGTTGGAATCTTTAGGAGGTAATAATGATTTATTGTTGATAAATTTGCTTTCCGTTCCAATAGTTAGCCATCTTGTTTCAAACTCTGTTTTAGTCATTCCAAGCCCATCATCTCGCAAAATAAGTAGATTGTCTTTTCTGAAAAAATCAATATCAAACTTATCGGCATATGCATCATGAGCATTCTTTATAAGCTCATTAATTGCTGTAGGAATTCCTGCAATCTGTTGCCGTCCTAGTAAATCTAAAGCTCTTGCCCTTGTCTTAAATAATGCCATTTAAATGATTTTTAATTATTGCTTGACCAATCTTTTTTGCATATTCTGGTGGAACAGCATTTCCAATTAATCTGGCAATTGCACAATGACTAGTACCTATAAATTTATAATCTTTTGGAAATGATTGTAAACAAGCCCCTTCTCTTAACGATAAAGCTCTATCTTCGTCTGGGTGTACAAATCTACCATTTGAAACACTGAAAAATTTAGTTGTTATGGTAGGAGAAGGTCTATCCCACCAAAGGCGACCAAAAGTATCTTTAAATGAATTGTCTCTTCCAACAAAACAGGTGAGTTGTAAGTCTGGATCATTGGCAAAATCAAGGCGATTTCCCCCATTTTTCTTTACCTTTTGTATTCGTTTTAATGTTAAATTTGAAATTCTTGGAGACGAGTGTTGAAATTCTGTTTCATCTTTAGTTCCTGCGACAATAACATTAAAACCATTTTGTTGTCCTAAGACATCTTTTACTACAAGCTTATTATCTTCTTTTTTGGGAAATATTTTGGTTTCTCCAATTCTATTTGCTACTAATGTAAATCGCTTTCTATTTTGAGGAACGCCATAATCATTTGTATTATGAACTTCAAAATGTACTTTATATCCAGATATTTCAAGCCAATTAATAAAAGATTCCAATCCGCTCTCTTTCTTTTTCCTTAATACTCCAGGAACATTCTCTACAACAACATATCCAGGATTGAAATACTTTACAAATCGTTCGAATTCTACAAGTAGATTCTTTGATTTTTCAGATTTCTTTTTGTCAGTATTTATTATACTCCAAAATTGGCATGGACTACAACCGATTAATAATAAATTATCATCATTCTTTTGTAATCCTAAAGTTTTTTGAAGTACTGTTTCTTTTAAATCAAACACATCGGCTTGAATAAATTTACCTATCCCAATGTTGGCCTCATATGTATCTTTGCAATTTTCTTCATAATCAATTCCAGCAAGGACATTTATTCCTGCCTTTTGCATACCATAACTCATCCCTCCTCCACCGCAGAAAAAATCTACAGCTTTTAATCTGTTTTTGGTTGATCTATTATTTAAATTCATTTTGTCGATATTAATAACTCTCTAATGTCTATCTCAAGCAATATTGACATTTCTAATAAAGTATCCAGAGATGGTTGTCTTTCATTTGTACACCATTGAGAAATTGAAGATGGATTCTTCTTTAATTTCTCTACGAGCCATTTGTTCTTAATTTTCTTTACTGCGAGTACAACTTTAATTCTATTTATTTCTTTATTTGACACTTTTATTGCATTTTAGGCAAAGATATTAACTTTTAGGCGAATAAATACATATAAAAAGCAAATTATTTAAAAAAAAATCAATACGAGTCTGGGCAAGAAAACAGCTCTTTTGCAAATTTTGGTTGTGTGTCGGCTTGTGCGATTTGCAAATGTGCTGTTTTGTGCATTGGCTGTTCATTTTATCATTTTTATTTTTCTGTCTTTATGTAGCAAATTGTCTGCTGTGTCGTTTTTTACACTTGGCGGTAACGGTTGCGACTATGTGTAGTGCGGAATAGGAATCGAAATCACCTTTTCAGAGTTCCTACGGAGCCAAGCCGTTGTAAATATTTTTGTTAAATTATAATTTTTTCAACTGAAAGGTATGTTAAATTTTGCACAATTCGCAAAGCGGATTGGCGGATGGACTTAAAAGCAATAAGCTTTCAAGTTCTTACAAAACTCCGCATTATACATAGTTGCTGTTAGCAGCTTCGTAAGTTCGGCTAAATAAGTGCTTTAGTAGTTTGGCGTAAAAATTTGCGTTTCGGGTAGGCCTTTTTCTTCTTATTTTTTACAGAATATAGTATCTCTTTATTTTACAGACTCCGTTTTCATAAAAACAGGATTCACAGAATTATCCATTCAGAAAACCTGCAAAGTGCCAAATTTTCAAACAACATAAAGCGTCGGCAAAACTTGCAATATTTTATGACAAACTACGGCGAGTATTGTTTTCTGGGCATGATTTGAGTTGCAAGAGAATCCATATTCAGATTTAGCATACTTTTCATTTGAAAAACCTTACTAAAAACAGACATGATATTACCGGTTAAAAATTAGACGAACTTATGGGTGCTAACGGTTGCGACTATGTGGAGTGCGGAAAAGGAATAGAAATTACCTTATCAGAGTTCCCACGGAGCCAAGCCGTTGTAAATATGTTTGTTAAATTATAATTTTTCAACTGTAAAGATATGTTAAATTTTGCACAATTCGCAAAGCGGATTGGCGGATTTTCGAAAGTGA
>JAQVPT010000323.1 GCA_028701945.1 Bacteroidales bacterium | reverse complement strand
TATTAAGTATGAATTTTCAAAACCAGTTGCTTATGAAAAATACATTGAAGCCGGAGCAGTCTCGTATTCTAAGAATTTTAATGATTTTGCGAAAGATTTTTTTGCTGAAGCTTTGAAAATTGCTAGAGATATTGAAGATTACGACAAAATAGCTCAAATGTTAACAAACATTGGTGTTGTCTCCGAATTGCAGGGCGATTACAGTACTGCTCTTATAAATTATCAGGAAGCACTTAAAGCTTTTATCGAAAGTGATAATATTCGTAGTCAGTCTTTAGTGTATAATAATATTGCAATTGTTCATCAGGAATTGGGTAATATTAAGCCTGCTTATGAGAACTTATTGAAGTCGTATAATCTAAAAATAAGTTTGGGCGATAGTGCTTTAATTGCTTCTACTTTAAATAATTTTGGTGTGTTTTATGAGGAATCTGTTACTAATTTAGATTCTGCACTGTATTTTTATTCTCAGGCTTTACAGATATTTAATTCCATTGAAGATATTAAAAATCAGGCGATGTGCATTAATAATATTGCAGTTGTTTACTCAAAGATGGGTAACTATGATAAAGCTCGAGATTTTTTCGAAATTTCTATTTCTAGGTTTAAGGAGCTGGACGATAAGTTAATGTTAGGTAAAGCTTTAATTTATTTTTCACAAGTTATTCAAGATAACTCAAATCCACGTGATGTTGTTCGTATCTTGGAAGAAGCAAAAGTGTATTTGTTGGAGGTAAATTACTCTAATGGTATTATTGAGGCTTCCGAAAATCTTGCTAATGCTTATTATGTAAACAGTGAGTATGAGAAAAGTACCCATGAATATCGGTTTTTAAAGTCGTTAAAAGATTCGATTCTAAATATTGAAAAGCAAACAGAAATTAATCGTCTTGAAATTAAATTCCAATCTGTACAAACACAAATTAAAATAGATAAATTAACTTACGAAAAAGAACTTCAGAAGCGACACATTCGTCAAATATGGTTTTTTGTTATTGCTATAGTCGTATTGTTTTGGTTTATTATTGTTGTATTAATCATGAGTGGTCGCCAGCGGAAATTAGTACTCAAAAACAAAAACATGATTGTTAAGCAACAATTGTTGCAAAATCAAATGAACCCCCATTTTTTGTTTAATGTATTAACATCTATTCAAAGCTATATTGCGGATTCGAAGATTGAAGACGCATCTGCGTATCTATCAAAATTTTCTAAACTTACACGAATTGTTTTGCAGTCATCTGCACAAGAGATAATTTTGTTGTCTGAGGAAATAGAATTGCTTAAAAACTATATTGCTTTAGAACATTTAAGACTGAATCAATCATTTACTTTTGAAATTGATGACGCAGAAGTGATTGATATGGACGATGTTGAAATACCTCCAATGATGATTCAACCTTTTGTCGAAAATGCTATTAAATATGGTTTAAGCAATGTGAATAAAGCTTGTTTAAAATTGAAAATTCTTTTGCATGATGATGAGGTAGAGTTTTGGATTATTGATAATGGTCCTGGCATTCAAAAATCTAGCAATATTCAAAAAAATCATAAGTCGATGGCTTTGGGGATAATAGAGCAAAGAATAGCAATCTTAAAACAAAAATGGAAGAGAAATGTTAAAGTAGAATATGTTTCAGATGAAAAGGGTACAAAAATTGTTGTTGTTCTTCCGATAATTTAGATTTTTAAAATGAATATAGTATTTATTGATGATGATAAAAATATACGAAATTTGTATCGAAAAATTGTTGAAAAACAATTTCCAGATATAACGGGAATATTCGAAGCAGGGAGTGTTAAAGAAGGAAAAGAATTACTACTTAGTATTAAAGTTGATTTGCTGATATTAGATATTGATTTGGGTGATGGTAGTGGTTTTGATGTATTACAAGCTGTTAAACCATATAATTTTTCTTTGATTTTCTCAACTGCATACAATGAATTTGCTATTAAAGCTATTAAATTTTCTGCTCTTGATTACATTCTTAAACCTATTGATGAAGACGAGTTTTGTGTTGCAATTGATAAGGCAATTGCTATTCGTGAAAAATCAAATCTCGAGACTCAATTATTTAATTTTTTTGAAGATTATGAGAAAAGAAATGATACCAAGAAACTTGTGCTTAAAACTGCTGGCGAGTTGCACATTGTTGATATAAATGATATTGTGTTTTGTAAAAGTGATAACTCTTATACCACATTTAGTTTTAAAGATTCTGATGATATTATTGTGTCGCGGAGCATGAAGGAATTTGAAGATATTTTGTCAGATTATAATTTTTTTAGACCACATACCTCTTATCTTGTGAACCTTAATCATATTCAAAAATTAGACAAATCGGATGGTGGGTTTTTAATTCTTAAGAATGGTAAAGAAATACCTGTCTCGCAACGCAAAAAAGCTAGATTAATAAAAATATTAGAAGAACTCTAAAAAGTATTAATTGTCTTAAAAAAGTAATCTTCCAATTTGATACACCGCAAATGAAACAATCCACGCTATTCCAGTAGTATAGAAGGCAGAGAAGAAAGCCCATTTTATTCGTTTAGATTCTTTCCATATTGCCGAAAACACTGCGATACACGGAAAATATATAAGTATAAACATGATGAAAGATAAAGCCACAACTTTGTCAAAGACTTTTTGTCCTTTTTTGTTGCCAGAAGTGTAGGTTTCCGCTTTAAGTTTGTTTTGCAGGCTTGCTGTTTCTTCTTCACTATTAGCTTGATACAGAACGCCCATTGTGCTAACTGTTATTTCTTTTCCCGCAATA
>JAQVPT010000093.1 GCA_028701945.1 Bacteroidales bacterium | reverse complement strand
GTGTTTTCATATTTTCTACCTCGTGTTTGTATTTGCTGTACTAAAGTTGGCACACTTGCCCGCAGGTAAATAAGTAAATCAGGGGCTTCAACCAAAGTAGTCATAAGACTGAACAAGCTAAAATAGTTGTCAAAATCGCGAGTTGACATTAATCCCATCGAATGCAGATTAGGTGCAAAAATATATGAGTCTTCATAAATGGTTCTATCCTGTATAATTGTTTTATCCGATTTCCGAATTTCGAGAATTTGATTAAACCTACTATTAAGAAAATAAACTTGCAAATTAAATGACCACCTTTGCATGTCGTCATAGAAATCTTTAAGATAAGGATTATCATCAACATCTTCGAAATGTGGAGACCAACCATAATTTTTTGCGAGAAGTTTTGTAAGAGTTGTCTTTCCCGCACCAATATTGCCTGCTACTGCTATATGCATAAGACTTAATTTTAATTTAATTTAATTTATAAAAATAAGACTAATAAATGATTTTACCCAAATATTTTAATAGAGAATTTCAAAAGTTATCAACGATTTTTCAGAAAGGATATAAAGATTATCTCCAGAGACTTCCATATCGAGAACACTATCTAGGTTAATATCAATAAAAAACTGCCTATTTATCAAAAGATTATAGATAACAAGTTTTGTGTCTTCAAAATAAAAAAGCTTTTCGTTATCAAGTGAAATAGGCGTTTCGAATTTTAATTGAAGTTTTGTGTAAAAATTAGCAAACTTGTCTAAAACAATAATTACATTACTACTACTTTGCAATACGATATAATCAGTCGAGACAAGAAGTTCGCTAACCTCACTATCTTTCATTTGAGAAAAAAGATTAACACCTTTTTGAGCAATATTAAGGTTTTGATCAACTCTCGCCATTTGTGAGTTTTGATAATTATATACCCAAAAACCACCTTGCTGTGCAGAGGCTATTGCACCACTATTATAAATATCTATATCATCAAGCGAAACAGGCCCCCTCAACTCTGTAAGATATTTATCCAAAAACAAAAGGGAATTAAAATCAGCATAATACAATAATATTCTCAGTGGATCAGATACATCAACAAAACTAATATCACCGTACGAATAGTTATCCCACGTAAACAAAACCTTTAGATTTTTATCAGTTTTAGTCAAAACATTTTGATTGACAAAGTAAAAATTCCCAAGTTTATCTAACTTAAAGGACTGTGCATCCACAGTATTTCTGCTAATTTCCTTTGCTTGTCCGAAAACCGCAATACTACAAAAACAGAGTAATATACATATTAAAATCTTCATATTTTGCAAATAACCAAAAATCATACCTTTAATTATAATGTAAAGATAAAAAAAATGTTTAAAAGTCTTTAATAAAATCGCGGTTCTAAGTTCATTGTTCGTAACAAACTCGAAACCATTCAACCCGAAACTCGAAACATTTTAATAGACTCTAATAAAGAACAAACCTAATTCCTAATTCCCAGTTTTCTCTATTTCGGTCGGGAAAAATAGTTTGATAATTATATTTTACACCATTAATTTCTGCTTGCTCTCCGTAAACGTCGAAAGCAGGACCATCAGTTACGTTAATATTATAAGCACCAAATAGTTCTGCATGTGGTGAAATTCGTACAGCAGCTCTTACTCCAATTTTATAACATTTTGTATAAACCATATCAGGAGCATAATCCCAGATGTTATGATTTTCCCAATTCAAGCCCATTGCAAATTCTCGTCCATAAGCGATAAATCCTTCTAATACGGCAAAATCACCTAACCATAAATTATATCCCCCACCAATTGATATTCTCGGAAAATTAACGACACCGTTTATATGCGTATTATCATAATTGTTGAATTGATATCCGCCATCAACAAAAACGGCATATTGAGATAAATTACCAAAATTAAAATAAAACGAACTTTGCACTCCACCAGGTCTAGCATTTAGCCCCGACAAAGACCAGCCAAAAATAGTTCTATTATCACGGGCATTTTGTCTATCCTCCTTAGTTGTTTTATTATTAAAGATAGTAGTCCCCTTATTTTTATTTGCAAGAACTGCAGTTTCTAAATTGTAAGTTTTTGAACTTAACTGTGTTCCTGATGGAAATTCATCATAAATTGTATGATACCCGTTTTTGTTAATTTTTATTTTATTATGCTTTGTATAGTCTAATTCTAATTCAATTGGTGATTGCCCAATTAGTACATTATTAATATAAACATCTGCTCCCTGTGGTTTTGTGTTAATCAAAAACTGTCTGGCAGATTTTAACCTAAATACAAATTCTTTGGTTTGGTCATACTCAACTGCAATCCTGTCCTTATGTGTTGCGTAGCCCTGTTTTTCAATTGATATTTCTCTATCGCCGACAAAAACATCACGAACAAATTTGGGAGTTGTTCCTACAAATTCTCCATCAATAAATATAGACGCTCCAAGTGGTTCCGATTGCACTGATATTACACCCAATTTTGGTTCTAATGTTTGCTCGATTGTATATTCTTTGTTTGCAATTACAAGAATTTCCTTAGCATAAGATTTATAATGTTCTGCCTGAATTTTAACAATATGCAGCCCCTCAATTACTCTACCATCAAACGAGCCAGTACCAACTTTCTCATTATCAATATACACCTCTCCTTCGGGATTAGTAAGTATTAATATTTTCCCATAAATGTCAAGTTCCGATAGTGATTTGTCAATTTCTAAAGTATTTCCAGCTTCGAGAGTAAAGTTAAAATCTTCAGTTTTGAAGAGAGCCATCTCG
This sequence comes from Bacteroidales bacterium, assembly GCA_028701945.1. GTDB lineage: Bacteria > Bacteroidota > Bacteroidia > Bacteroidales > ML635J-15 > Bact-19. The sequence continues at coordinate 8,418 of JAQVPT010000093.1, read as the reverse complement.
ATACGACAATTATATTCGCCTTCAAGTAATGGAAATGTTAAAGGCGAAACTCCTTTAAGCCTGTCGTTAATATAAACCTGAGCACCTGCAGGGGTGGTTTTAATTACGACAAATTCGGTTACTGCTGTGTTTTTTACTGCATTTACATTAAAATCACCATTAGTCAAAGTCATTTTATAAACTTTGGACTCTTCGATATTAAACGGAATGGAGTATTCGAGAGGAATGAATCCTTTTTTAATGACTTTTAATTGTTTTTCTCTCGGGGAAACATAAATCCAGTGTTCGCCAGTTTTATTTACTATGTCACCTTCGATGCCCAAACGAGTTTCGAAGTATAATCCATCCAGATTTGTAAGAATTTTAATTATGGCACAGTTTTGGTCGTTTACATCTTTTCGAGCAGCACTAATTGCAGAAAGGTCGCTCATATCTTCATCAAATGACAAAACTCTAAAGCTTTGTGAAAAACTCCCAATTGTTGTGAGCAAGAATATTATAAGATATAAGTAGAGTTTCTTCAAGATACAAAGTTTTTATAATTGCTTTATTGCAAAAGATAAGCCAAAAACCGTGCAAATTTACAAATTTTTTATCAACTCTCTAAATGAATTAACTTTTCAACTGCAAATTTACTTATAAGTTGTTTTTAATTTGGCAAATAGGTTGCATCCATATACAAATATTCAGGTTCATATTTTTTGGCTTTGTCTTTCTTTTTTTCTGGTAAGATATTTAATCCTTGAAGGACAGAAGTTCTGTAAACAACACTTCGTGTAATACCAGATTTCCTAACAGAACCATCGCTCATACTTCATCTATAGGCATCCAATTAGATTGTCTTATGGTTTGAACTTTTGTCCTCAAAAACCTCACGGTTCTGACATTTACTAACTGTTAATTCAGAGATTACAAATTTGTTTGCGAGCTCAAAATTTGTCAAATTTATTTTGTTTATGTCTAAACGCAGTTGTACATTTGTCGTTGCTTTTGAACAACATATGAAACTTTACACAGATGTTCAAATTTTAACAGAAAAGAAATATGACTAATAAATTTTTCAAAATAATTGTTTTCTTGTGTTATTTTATTTTAACGCTTTGCATAAATGTTACAATCGCAAATGAACAAAGTCCTCTTGACTCCCTCCAAAAAACGCTTCCTACACTTAAAGGCGAGGATCGTTTAAATGCACTAACCGATATTTTGGCACTGATTGCTATGGGCGATGATTTGCATGCAGAACTTACAGCAATTGAACATTTAAGATCGGAAGCTGCACAACAAGGCAATGTAGATATCGAGAGTCAGGCACGTGAAAAGCAAGTGTTTTGCTTATATAATTACAACATGTATGACGAGCTTGAAATGGTGCTACCAGACCACCTCAAGTTTCTGGCAAAACACAAACAATGGGATAATTATTACAACTGTTGGGAAGCCAAAATTGAGCTGTTGATATATGCAGATAAAACGCAAACTGCAATAAGAGAAACTGAGCTCATGTACGAAGACGCAAAGCTTCGCAATAATAATTATGGTTTGGGTGTATCGGCACATACACTTGGGATATTATACCAAACACAGCAACGTTATGACTTAGCGATAAAATCGTTTAACGAAGCCATTGAGCGACTGACCAAAGAGGAGAATATTAGTTTGCTTTTAAGTACTTATAATGTTTTGTGCGAAACACTAGATGCTAACTACCAATACGCTCAAATGCTTGCCATGGCCGAAAAATGGGAAGCCACCATTGACAATTATAAACTCGAGAGAGAAAAACTTGGGTACACACCTATGCTTAACGGACGCTATATGTATTGTTATTTAGCACTTGTTGTTGCTCATTTTAACAGTGGGAATACTGTGCAGGCAGAGTATTATATGGATATTGCTGAAGAACTTGCTGAGGGGCGTAGTATGATATCGCAATTTAAGTTATTGCATGTGCAAACGCGATTGTTTGAGCACTTGGGACAATATGATAAAGCAATTGCATGTGCTGATACCAACTACCAAAGGATGCTTAGTTTTGGTGATAGTATTAGTAGCTTGACCGTGCTGGAAAACAAAGCTCGCATATTGCGTAAAGCTGGCAAAGGAATGGAGGCCGCACTGATGTATGAAACGGTAATGATGGCTAAAGATTCGCTTCGCAATCTTAATATGGCCGCTCAGCTCGACGAGTTGCGCACCATTTATGAAGTGGATAAATTAATATTAGAAAATCAAATCTCAAAATCTAGATTGATTATATTATTTATAATAAGTATTTTCTTAATCCTTTTAGTGGTAGGGTACATATTTTATACTGTGCGATTAAACCGCAAAAATAAGATTCTATTTGAGAAGATTAGACGAACACAGCAAGCTGAAACACAGGCCGAGAAAGCTATTGAACATGCTCCAGAAAAATCGCTGAGTAAAGAACAATTGCTATTTCGTAAGCTAAATAGTTTACTTGACAAAACTCATTCATTTACCGACCCCAAGTTGGGTCGTAAAGACTTGTCTGATTTACTGGGAACCAATTCTACTTATTTGGCTAATGCCATAAAAGAGTGTAGTGATGGTATGAGTGTTAACGAATATATTAATAGAATTCGCTTAGTGTATGCTGGTAATTTACTGTTGGAGGCTTCGCAACTTACAATTGATGCGGTTGGTGAAGATGCTGGATTTAATTCCCGCTCAACTTATTATCGACTTTTTCGTGATTATTATGGAATGTCACCCTCTGAATTCCGAAAAATATCTAAACAAAGTGTTAGAAAAATAACAATATAAATTTTATAGTAAAAATAGGATATAGGTTTTATATTTATTCTGCTATTTTGTGTTCTACAAGTATGAATAGCTTGAAAAAACAATCTGTTTTTAAATAAAAAATCCATTTTAAGTTACAGTTAGCAAAGCAGTTGCACCAGTGGGATAATATTTTCCTGCTGTGGGATATGTCTTTTATTTTAATGCTTTATGTTTGCGTTCATAATGTCTAAATATGACAAATAAAAACGATAAACATTACGATATTCCATTAAGTCCTTCTGTATCTAGTTGGGTTTATATTTTGTATAATACGATGTCAAAAGATTTGAGTATTGGTTTATCTTTAAATTTGCACAAGCAGTTTAGCAGGCTTAATAAGGTAGAGAAAATGGTTTACTATCGCGGATACATTAATTCATTCGATGCTGTGGCACACAAGCATCTTCTTGAAAACCTATCGGATGAATCAATAATGCACAATGTTAAACAAATAAACCCTAGCCTTAGCAATTTATCTTTTAAAAACATTCACTATTTATAAACTAAAAAAGGAGGACAAAAATGAAACACAAAAGATTAAAATTTAGTGCTGTACTTTTGTTAGGACTTGGAATAACAAGCTTACAAGCACAGACAAGTATTAACGCCACAGGTGGCAATGCTTCGGGAAGCGGAGGCTCGGTGAGCTATTCCGTAGGACAGGTAGTTTACACCACAAACACTGGAACAAACGGTTCAGTAGCACAGGGCGTACAACAAGCGTTTGAAATTTCGGTTGTAACAGGATTAGAACAAGCAAAAGGGATAAACCTAGCGATTTCTGCATATCCTAACCCTACTACCGATTATCTTACACTAAGTATTGATGAGTTTGATATTTCAAATTTATCGTACCAATTGTATGATATGAACGGTAAACTTTTACAAAACGAAAAAATCACAGGCAACCAAACAAGTATTGTTATGAGTAATCTTGTACCTGCAACCTATTTTGTAAAAATTAACCAAGGAACAAAAGAAGTTAAATCATTTAAAATTATTAAAAATTAAAAGTTATGAGAAAAATTATTTCGATTTTAGCTGCAGTTTTAATCACTGCGAGCGTGTTTGCTCAAGCACCCGAAAAAATGAGCTATCAGGCAGTTGTGCGAGATGGCAACAACGCTTTAGTTACTAATACCCAAGTAGGTATGCAAATTAGTATTATTGAAGGATCTGCTTTTGGTACTGTTATTTATGTTGAAACGCATGATGCAAATACCAATGATAATGGTTTAGTAAGTGTTAAAGTTGGTACGGGTACTGTACAACATGGTGCATTTACTGCAATTAATTGGGAGTCAAATAGATATTTTATTAAAACAGAATTTGACCTTACTGGTGGCATTAATTACACCATTACTGGTACAAGCGAATTTATGAGTGTACCTTATGCTATTCACGCAAAAACTGCTGAAAGTATTACAGGTGGAATTACCGAAACCGACCCTGTATTTAACGCTTGGGATAAAGATTATGCAGATTTAACAAACACCCCAACTATTCCAACAGTACCAGTAAACGTAGGTGATTTTACTAACGATGCTGGATATTTAACAGAATATAGCGAAAGTGATCCTCAGTTTAATGCATGGGATAAAGATTATGCAGATTTAACAAACACCCCAACTATTCCAACAGTACCAGTAAACGTAAGTGATTTTACTAACGATGCTGGATATTTAACAGAATATAGCGAAACTGATCCTCAATTTAGTGCTTGGGATAAATCAACAGACATAGTAATTAGCGAAAGTCAAATTAGCGATCTCGACCATTTTACTAATGCTGATGAAACTGATCCTCAATTTAGTGCTTGGGATAAATCAACAGACATAGTAATTAGCGAAAGTCAAATTAGCGATCTTGACCATTTTACTAATGCTGACGAAACTGATCCTGTATTTAACGCTTGGGATAAAGATTATGCAGACCTTACAAATACGCCAACTACAATTACCACAGCACAGGCAAATGCTATTGTTGCGAACACGGCAAAAGTAGGTTATACCGATGCTTTGGTTTCTTCAAATGCTGATGTTGTAGCCAATACTGCCAAAATAAGTGCAGCCACTGGCACTCAAGCAGGCGAAATGCAATACTGGAACGGCTCTGAATGGATAACCGTTGCAGCTGGTGATGAAGGTCAAATGCTAAGTTTTGTAGGAGGTGTTCCAACTTGGACAACCGTAGTAGCAACAACAGATGTGTATAATCCCATAACTGAAAAAATTTGGATGGATCGTAACCTCGGTGCTACGCGAGTAGCAACAAGTGTTACCGATGCAGATTCTTACGGCGACCTGTACCAATGGGGGCGTGCAGCCGACGGACACGAAAGCAGAACATCTAACACAACAGCAACATTAAGCAGTAGCGATACTCCCGGACATGGCGATTTTATTGAAGGCAACATCTACCCTTATGATTGGCGGCAACCACAAAACCATAATTTATGGCAGGGTGTAAGTGGTACTAATAACCCTTGCCCAAGTGGTTACCGCTTACCAACCAAAGCAGAGTGGCAGGCAGAAGTGGATACTTGGAGCAACGGCGGTATAGACGGGGCTTTTGCCTCGCTGCTTAAATTACCCGCGGCAGGCAGTCGCGAATACGACGATGGTTCGCTCTACAAGGTGGGCGAAATGGGCTGCTATTGGTCAAGTACCGTGGTGGCTGGTAATCGCGCGGCGAGTACGAATATCGCCAATACTCAAAACTTTTACGCCGAACTCAGGGCGTACGCCCTTTCTGTTCGTTGCATTAAGGATTAAATCAATTGAAAGTTAAAAAGTTTATAAAGTAGAAAGTTTGAAAACAGCCTCGCTGTTTTAACTTTCTACTTTTTACTTTCTACTTTATAACTTTACAAACTATATGAACTTTTAACTTTATAAATTTTTAACTATATGAATTACAAACACATAATACTTTTAAACTTTATAACTTTGTACTTGCTACTTTCACCTGCCTTTGGGCAAAGTATTACAGGCACATTTACAAATCTTGCCAACCAACCAATTAAACTTGTTGGTTTTAATGGTTTTGATACTTATGCAATTGACAGTACGCAAGCCAATGAAAAGGGAGAGTTTGAATTAAAATTCAGTATAAATGATATTGGCATGGGATATCTTTTATCTGAAGACAATAAAAGTTTTGTTGTAATATTTGCTGAAAATGAAAACTTGCAATTAAAAGGCGAAAATTTTGCTGCAGCTGAAATTATTGCAATTGAGAACGGCAAACAAAATCAATTTTTCGAGCAATTTGCCTCAGAGCATTCACGCAGAGAACAAACCTTAAGTGCATGGGAATATTTAGAAAAGATATATCTGAAAGATTCTCTTTTCGCTGTTCAGCAAGCACCCAAGCAGGCAATAGAAACCGAAAAAACACGCATAAAAGCAGAAGACAGTTTGTTCTTGGCAAATTTACCTAAAAAATCTTATATAAGTTATTATTTACCACTTCGTAAATTGGTAAGTTCGGTTTCTACCATAGCCCAATACCGAACCGAAGAAATTCCGGCAACAATAAAGGCATTCCGAGAAATAGATTACACCGATAAACGGCTATATAAAAGCGGTTTGCTGCAAGAAGTTATTGAAAGCCATTTTTGGTTAATAGAAAATAGTGGTCGTTCGTTAGATTCGGTTTACATCGAAATGAATAAGTCCATTGATATTTTGGTTGCAAATCTTTTGGCAGACGAAGAAAAACTAAACGAAATAACCGAAAACTTATTCAAACTACTGGAGAAACGCAGTTTGTTCAGGGCTTCGGAATATTTGGCGTTAAAACTGCTCAATGAACAAGGCTGTACCATTATTAATGATTTTGCATCACAATTGGAAAGCTATCGTGCTATGAAAAAAGGAAATACAGCACCGAATATTGAATTTAAAGGTGATATTTTTGCTCCGGCTTACAAAAGCGGGAGTATTCCCAAAAGTTTATCCGATATAGAAAGTAATTATACAGTAATTATATTTGGAGCAAGTTGGTGTCTGCTATGCCCGAAAGAACTTTCTATGATTTCACAACATTACAAAAAATGGAAAACGCAAGGCGTAGAAGTTGTATTTGTGTCATTAGAGGAAGACGAGAATACATTTAAAACTTTTGTTGGTGTCTTCCCATTCATCAGCATCTGCGATTACCAAAAATGGGAAAGCCCTGTTGTCAATAATTACCATGTATTTGCTACGCCAACCATATATTTAATCAACAACAAGCAAGAAATATTGCTTCGTCCTAATTCTGTAAGTCAATTAGACTCATGGGTAGATTGGTATTTGGTTCAGAAGAATAAATAAAAATGAATATCCACAATTAAAAAAGGAGAAAAAAAAATGAAACACAAACGATTAAAATTAAGTGCCGTACTCTTGTTAGGACTTGGACTAACAAGCTTACAAGCACAGACAAGTATTAACGCCACAGGCGGCAATGCTTCGGGAAGTGGAGGCTCGGTGAGCTATTCCGTTGGACAGGTAGTTTACACCACAAACACTGGAACAAATGGTTCAATAACGCAAGGCGTACAACAACCGTTCGAAATTTCGGTAATAACAGGAATTGAAGAAGCAAAAGTGATAAACCTAGCGATTTCTGCATATCCTAACCCTACTACCGATTATCTTACACTAAGTATTGATGAGTTTGATATTTCAAACTTATCGTATCAACTGTACGACATGCAAGGAAAACTTTTACAAAACGAAAAAATCACAGGCAACCAAACAAGTATTGTGATGAGTAATCTTGTACCTGCAACCTATTTTGTAAAAATTAACCAAGTAACAAAAGAAGTAAAATCATTTAAAATTATTAAAAATTAAGGAGGAACAAACAATGAAAAAAGTATTTGCAATTTTAGTAGCCGTATTACTAACGGCAACACTTTGGGCACAAAGTCCAGAAAAAATGAGCTATCAGGCAGTAATTCGCAACAGCGATGATGTCTTAGTAACAAACACCCAAGTAGGAATGCAAATTTCCATTTTGCAAGGCTCGGCAAGTGGGATAGCAGTTTATGTAGAAACACAAGAACCAAGCACCAATGCAAACGGATTGTTAAGTTTAGAAATTGGGGACGGTACAGTTGTAAGTGGAGATTTCTCTACCATCGATTGGTCTGCAAGTCAATATTTTATTAAAACCGAAACTGATATTGCTGGAGGCACAAATTACACTATTACTGGAACAAGCCAGTTATTAAGTGTGCCTTATGCTTTACATGCAAAAACGGCAGAAACTGTAAGCGGTGGAATTACTGAAACTGACCCTGTTTTTGGAGCATGGGATAAAGATTATACAGATTTAAGTAATACGCCTACTATTCCAATTATTCCCGAAAATGTGGGAGATTTTACAAATGATGTGGGATATTTAACAGAATATATTGAAAGTGATCCTCAGTTTAATGCATGGGATAAAGATTATGCAGATTTAACAAACACCCCAACTATTCCAACAGTACCAGCAAACGTAAGTGATTTTACTAACGATGCCGGATATTTAACAGAATATAGTGAAAGTGATCCTCAGTTTAATGCATGGAATAAAGATTATGCAGATTTAACAAACACCCCAACTATTCCA
>JAQVPT010000092.1 GCA_028701945.1 Bacteroidales bacterium | reverse complement strand
AACTTACTCGTTTATTTCCTCTAATTAATCTTAATAATACTGCAATAGCAGCTATTACAAGAAGAATATGAATTATACCTGTAGCATTATATCCAAGAAATCCAATTGCCCAGGCAATAATTAATATTACAGCTATTATATATAGAATGTTTCCCATAATTTTTATTTTTATATGTTATTGTTTTCTAATTTATTGTCTTCTGTTTTTTCCACATAAAACTCTTTACCTCTGATAACACGAATTAAAATTGGAAGAAATGCAATTACAAGTAATATATGTATCATATACCCGGCATCGTACATAAAAAAAGCAGTACCCCAGATGACAAAAAGAATTAAGGTAAAAACGTATGTAAGATTATTCTTCATAATTTTAATTATTTGTTTTAAAAAATAGACCTATAAAAACTATTCTGCTGTATTAGTATTCTTCATAAAAAAATCCAACTTAAGTTTTCACAGGTCTATACTTTTCAATTTGCATTTTTCAATCGCACACTACTTATTAAAACTTATATCCGACACCTAATTGACCACAAAGGTTTTTATATCTTGGTGTATCTGGATTACCATCTCCTTTGTTAGTCTGAAAATCCAAACCTATTCGTGCACTCACTACAATATGGCTAAGAGTAATATCAAAACCACCCACAAAACCCATTATGTTTTTGCGTACATCATCTTGTTCGAATTCTTGTTCTTGGTCATAACTTATAATCGAACTATCGAACACATCACGTTGTTTAAGAAGATAAGAAAATTGAGGGCCAACAAGCACAGTAATAAACTCACTTGGTTTAACTGCAAACAACAAAGGAACTTCAAGGAAAGTAGTAGTTCTTTTAAAACTATACTCTTGAAACAAAAGTGTTCCGCTACCTTTAAATCCTTTTTGCGTAATCAAAATTTCGGGCTGTATTCCCAAAAATTTTCCAATTGGAATCACTACGAAAGCACCACCAGTAAGTCCAAACTTAGCATCGGCATCAAACTCTTCTCCTTCTGCGTCATACACATTAGAGTAAGACATACCTACTTTTGCACCTACTGTAAATTTTTCACGATAATCTTCCTGTGCATTGACAAGTATTGCCAACATAAGGAATAATGAACTAATTAAAATTATTTTTTTCATAATACTATTTGTTTTTAAATTATTTTTTATTGTTTTTTACTAAATCTTTTAATGCTTGCTGCAAATTTTCCATGTCGTGATTAAATTCAGTCTTAAAAGCTTCCCATTTATCACTGCCTTCGTCTTTAGCATCTTTAATTTTTTCTTTTAAGGATTGATTTTGCTTTTCCAATGCTAATACTGTCTTTTCAAAATCAGCTTTAGCCTCTTTATTCAAGTTTTTGGCTTCTGCTTTTAACTTAGCAATGGTTGTTTCATTTTCAACAATTTTGTTATCAGATGCTTCTTTAAATTCTTTGTACATCTGATTGTAGTTTTTCTGTGCTTCATCTAAATCTTCTTTAGCATCAATCAGGTTTTCGGTAGCCTCTTTTGATTTTAATGCTGCTTCTTTTTCAGTTACCGAAGTACAAGCTCCTATAAAAATAAGAACTGTCGTAAAAAATGCTATCGACAAACCTAGAAATGTTTTTTTTGCTTTATTTTTCATCTATATTATTTTTAATTAATTGTGAACTATTTCACTTTACAAAGATAAACCAACGAACACCTCAAAATGTTATATAATTACAAGCATTTGTTACATCTTTTACAAATCTCACAATGCATTTAGGCAATTTTCAAGATGTATTTTATTAATATTTTACCAGGTATATCTCAGGCCAAGTGCTGCTCCCCATCCTAATCCGGCATGATCGCCAAGAAAATCCCACATTGGTCTGGCATCTAAACTTAAAAGTATAGGTGCTCCGATAGCATTAAAATTATATTCAATACCTATTTGTCCGCCAAGAGCAAGATTTAGATATCCTGGATCGTGGTCATAAGTATAGAATCCGACACTTGCCCCAGGTCCGAGATACCAGTTTAAACCACCAACAATGTTAAAGTTCCAGTGGTAAATTCCTACTAGATACAATCTGTTATGCTTACTGTTACCACCAAATCCTAAATCAAATTCAAATCTGTTGTTTGATCCAACTGCTGACTGAAAAGAAAGTTCTGCTCCATTAATGTTTCCATCGCCACCAAAACGCAAACCAAAAGCATGAGGACTAACCTGTGCTTGTGCAAAATAGCCTAAGCCAAAAGCTAATAGACTTATTAATAAAAACTTTTTCATAATATTTGTTATTTTAAAAAATCCTACTCTTAAGGCTTTTCGGAATACGCCCCGTTTTTTATGGCAAACGGCAACCATTTTTTTCCAATACAAAGATGAGAAGCAAAATGTCTTTTTGCGTTACACAATTTGGTTTAATTCTTATATAATTAAAAGGATAGGAAGTGAAAATCACATCAAACATGAGAGCTGGATATTCAAGAATTATAAATGTTTGTAGTCTTTAAAGTGGAGTTAATTAATGAGATTTTTGGGGGTTGTCTTTATATTTATAACTATCCAATCAGTTTTTTGAGATTTAAGGATAAAATCCAACTACCCATCGAATAAGAGAGAAGTCTCCCTGTTGTATGATTTAATGTTTATTTTTATCGAACAATAATGATAAGAACTTTTTCTTAATTAAGAATCATTGCTTTGTATTTCTGCCCGAACAACATCCCAAACTCTGCTACTATAATCAATGCAAGATTTACACATAAAATCAAGTGCTGTACTTTTGTTTTTGTCTCTTAAGTGAGAGACCTTTTGTACATCATTTTCAGAATTGCCATCTGTGCAAGTTGATAAAATTAATGATTTTGTGTCAGTTTTATTTAAAATCACTTCAGGGATTTCAAGGGAATTTGCCTTGTTTTTCATTGTTTGAATTTTATATTACGAAAATATAGTATTCAATTGCGAATATGTTACATATCTTTTAAAACCTGTTACATAATTTACTGAAAAGTATGCGTTTGCTTACATACATGTTAACCTGAGTTCGATATAATTTTTGAGTTCAGAACGCTTAAGAATAACGAGTATTATCGGGATAAACCGAGTTGTTTTAAATTGAAGATTGCTGTTTATAAGCGTCTAATTGATAGCTTTTTGTAAAATATAATTGTCGAATGTTTTTGTTTTAAATTGCGAATTAAAAATAACAGATTTCTCCCGTTGGTCGAAATGACTAATAATATAATAATTCGTCATTTCGAATCCTGACGAAGGAGGGATGAGAAATCTGTTTTTTAAAATTCGAATATTTTTGTTTATTCAAATTCCAGAACTCCTGATCTATCCGCATTCGCAAATCGCAATCCCCAGATTTAAAGATTAGCCTTAAATTTGTTGTCGGATAAAATATAGTAGAATTTTGACTTTACATTGCCGACAAAAAAATCAAATCCGATTCCTGCCAGTAAATTGGAAGCAATGTAAACGTCAGTAAATAAATAACCAAAAAGTAAATAATTTATTAATTAATTATAAAATTATTTATTACTGTTGGCTTCAGCCAACTGTGAAAACTTTTTCTTTTTCCACTTGCTTTAGCATCATTTTTTAAAATTGTCAAATTCAGCGGAAATTATAATTTTAAAAACTTAGGGATTGTTAAATAATAAAGTGTAAAATTGAATACGATAAAAAGGGCAAAATTAACTGATAATCAAGGGTGAATCGGGAGTTCGGAGTTCACAAAAAAGTAAGGTTTGCTTACATACATATTTTGGTAGTAAGTCAAACAGCAAAAAATCTTATTATTTAAGCGGTTTTTGTTTAAAGTGTGTTATATCCAAAACCGACAACATACATTTCCAGTCCTCACCCATTACAATTCCTTCCATGTAAACATGGCAAAGCGGTTTTTTATCATAAGCAAGCAAAATTTCGCAATATTCTTTCGAATTACTGGTATAGACACGATTAAAAAAGTCGTTAAAAACCAGCTTTGATTCATCTGCTACAAACAGTTTAAAATTACTGTTAATAAGACTAAAGTGTCTGTCTCCAAGCATGTGAGAACCAGTAATGTTAAGTTCGTTAATGTTGGCATCACGATTAAGGGTAAAATATCCCATTGGTGCCAAATCATACAATAATGTATATTTTCTTAGTGCTGTTTCGGCTATTTCATTTGCTTGTATTAACTCTTCATTTTGCATTTCTAATTCAATCTGGTGGACTTGAAGTTCATGCAAGAGTTTCTTTAAATCAGTTTCAAGCAAGGTATCCTGTTTAGTTTGCTGAGTTTTCTGTAATAATTCTTCTGCTTTAATTCTAAGCATCTGAGCATCTGTATAAACCACCTTATTATTTCCCATCTTGATTATTATTATTTGTGATTATTATAAACCCTGTTGTTTTTTGTTTGCTATCGTATATTTTATGTACAAAGAAAAGAATAAATTTTGATTTTTCAGTTCCCATTTGAATTTTCAACTCAATTGAGTTCTCGTTTTGTTTGTTATTTAACTGCGAAAAAGCAGTTTTTGTGAGTTCCTGTTCTGTTTCAGGAATAAATAATTTTATAAAATCCTGATGCAATACATCGTCATAAGTTTTATCAAATATTTTTTCGGCTTGTGGATTAAATGAAACGATTTTACAATCGGCAGACAACCTAACTATTGCATTCTGACTCATATTACTCACAATCTCAAGGCTGTTTTTAATTTCAGATATTATTGATTCAGATATTTTTAAATCGGAAATATCAATAAAAGTAATTATTAGTCCATCAATTTTATCATCTAAAGTAGAGTAAGGCATGATTCTAACATTATACCACCTATCATCTTTCGATTGAACTTGTTTTTCCGAAAAAATCAAAGTTTTCAACACTTCCTGAGCATCAGAGATAAAATCTGGGTAAATAAGTGTTGATACCAAATCAGTAAGTGGCCTTCCAATATCAGTTTTAATAATCTTAAATATATTGGTAACCTGTGTTGTGTATCTGCGGATATTCATCTTGCTGTCTAAAATCAAGATTCTAATATCAGTACTATTCAGCAAGTTTTTCATATCATTTGATACTTTGTTATAATCACTGGCCTTGATTATTAACTCTGTGTTCACTATCTGAAGTTCTTCATTTAGGCTTTGCATCTCTTCGCGAGAGGCAGTAAGATCTTCGTTAGTTGCCTGAAGCACTTCATTTATTGCCCGCAATTGTTCATTATCAGTATCTTTCTTTTGATTTCTTAGAAGTAAATCCCTCACATTTAGAACATCAGTACTTTCTGTTGCATCAAGCGGTTTTTTTAGTTTTAAGTGTTTTAAATATTTAGAAATTTTCTTATGTGGCGGTGCTAATAGATTTGCTTTACTTATATCGTCCAATTCAAAAAAAGTAATCATTACATATCCATTCAAAATCTCTGGTTTTTCTAAATATTGGATATTTACATCCAAATTATTCTTACCTATTTTAATATTATGCAAGATAAGTTTAGTTTTTTCTGACAAAACCTTATTGAAAGCGGCTTGGAATGGCTCAAGTAAACCATCCGTAAGCATTGAGAAAATATTCATACTTGCTTTGCCAAAGGTTGGTTGCAGATATTTGCTAATCACACCTTTTATATAAACGATGTCCCCGTTCTCATCTACCAACAAACCAGCAGGAGCGTAGTTTTCCAAAATAAACTGATTTGCCAAACTTTCAATACTTAAATCAGAATCAGTCAAAATTTCACTTTCTACATCATCGTATCTATTAGAGGCAATTTTGACTGGAAAGTTTACTAAGTCGGTACTAAATTCTGATGAGGAGCGTTTATAAAGTTTAAGTTTTAAATCTATAGGACTAAAAAAATCATTATTTTGTCCAATAGTCTCAGCACTTCCCAAAAGTAATAAACCATTGGGTTTGATACTATAATTAAACAACCTGATTATTTTTTTTTGCAATGCTGAGTCTATGTAGATTAACAAATTACGACAAGAGACTATATCAATATTTGTAAATGGCGAGTGCATAACTAAGTTATGTTGAGCAAATACAATCATTTCTCTTATTTCAGCATTTATTTTATAACCATCTTTATTTTTTTTAAAATATTTTTTAAGTCGGTAAGGCGAAACATGTTCCGAAATATTGGATGGGAATACTCCATTTCTGGCTATCTGTATAGCTTCATTATCAATATCGGTGGCAAATATCTGTAATTTAAAATTTTGATTGGATTTATGTTTTTCAAAAGCTTCCTTAAATACAATAGCCATAGAATAGGCTTCTTCTCCAGTAGAACAGCCTGCCACCCAAGCTCTTATAACCTCTCCCTGATTGAATTTATTTAACATATCAGGAATAATCGTTTCTTTTAATTTATCCCAAACTATCTGATCCCTAAAAAATGAGGTAACTCCAATTATCAGTTCTTTAAAAAAGATATCTATTTCGTTTGGGTTATTTTGCATATATTTTACATACTCCGAAATGCTGTCTATTTTATAAATGCTCATTCGTCTTTCTACCCGCCTTAAAACAGTGTGTTTTTTATAAACTGAAAAATCATTTCCTGTTCTTTTACGAAGAAGAATAATTATTTTTGCAAATGAAACATCATCTATTTCATCAAGATTACATGGTGTTTTAAGTATCGGCAAAGTGCTCAATAATTCTATCATTTTTTCAAACAGTTCGTTTGCAGGTGCGATTATGTCTGCAACCACAGCATCAATTGTCATTAATGGCATACTATTAAAAGCTGCGGTTACTGGATCCTGAACCATAATAATACCGTGCTGCTTTTTTATCTCGTAAGCACCTTTACTGCCATCAGAACCTAATCCCGAAAGTATAACGCCAATGCTTAAGGATTTTTGATCGTTTGCCAATGACTGAAAAAAGAAGTCGATAGTAAGCCTTAAGCCTCTGGATTCTATGGGTAAACTCAAATGTAAGTATCCCTCTTTAATTAACATACTTGTATTTGATGGAATTACATATACGCTATTAATTTCTACCTCCATGTTTTCTACAGCCTGAATTACTGGCATTTTTGTAGTACGCTGCAATAGTTCCGGCAAAATTCCAACATGAGTTGGATCTAAATGTTGAATAATTACGAAAGCCATTCCACAATTCTCAGGAATAATACTTAAAAATTGCTCAATAGCATTTAAACCGCCAGCAGAAGCACCAACTCCTACAATTCTAAATTTTTGATCTGGTGTTTTATCAATTTGTTTAGATGAAATTTCTTTTTTTGATTTTATAATATTAGCAATTGGTGTCTTCATTTATTTCTTTATTCCTCCATATATTTTTAAACAGTTTTGTAGGATTAAACTCGAATTATTAAAATTGAATAAAAGCATTTCTTTTACAGTTCTTAGGCACGATTCGTAAATGTTCTTAACGTGAAATACTACAAAATGCTGTGAATGAATATAATTAAGTTGTGCCATGTTGCCAGTTTGTTTTATTAGTTCTTTTTTGTAGGTACGATTAAAACTGGGATTTTAGAACCCTTTAACACACTCTCTGTTACTGTACCCATTAAAGCTTTTTCGAGCCAACCTCTGCTATGTGATCCAATTACAATTACATCAGCATGAGTAGCTATTGAGGCTTGGATAATTTCTGTTGCCAAAACTCCTTCTTTAATTACACATGTAATTTTCTCATCGCCAAGATGTTCTTTTATTTTCTTAAGATATGTATCTGTAACTTCTTTTAATCCGTCCATTGTATCAAGTATTGCAGGATTAAAATCTTTATAACCCAAATATCCTGTAATAGGCGAAAAATCTGTTGACGAATAATACAAGGGATCTGCTATTACATGCAATAAAATAACTTCAGCCGACATTGATTGGGCAAATGCATACCCAGTTTCTGACACTTTCTTAGAGCTTGGATCATAATCAACTGCTATAAGTACTTTCTTTATTTTAACTGTTTTCATTTTTATTTCACTAATGTAGATACTACTTTTTATTTCACAAATAAATCACTTCCAACATCAATAATAGTGGGCATAATTTATTTTGTAAATATAATATAGAGCCTTATCCTTAATGTTACATAACTTTATAATTATTTTATATAATTTTTAAAGTTTATTCAGATATATTCTACTATTTGTTTTTAACTGACCGTATTGTGTTGGCGTCATGCCTGTAACTTTCTTAAACTGATTAGACAAGTGTGCAACACTACTATAATTAAGATTGTACGAAATTTCCGTAAGATTCATTTCATCATATAACAATAGTTCTTTGACTCTTTCTATTTTATTTGCAATAATATAATGCTCAATTGTTTGCCCTGTTATTTTAGAGAAAAGATTGGAAAGTAAAGAGTAATCCATTTTTATATTATCACTCAAATAATCCGAAAAGTTGGTTTTAATTGGCTCATCATTATAGTGAATCATCTGAATAATTATCACTTTTATTCTTTCAACTAATATGGCATTTTTATCTTCCATCAACTCCAATCCAGTTAATAGTAATGCCTGCTTTAATAGTTCTAACTGTTCTTTTGTACAATCATCAATTATATCAACACTACCTAATTCAACATTATGATAGTGTAATCCCAAATTATCAAGTTCGGATATTACCACCGTTTTACAGCGTACAGAAACCATGTTTTTAATGTACAATATCATAATTTAAGTGTCGGGTTAATAAATATAATAAGCTTGTTAATCCAAAAATAACCGAACCAACATATTATAATTCGATAATTGTTCAAAATAGTTTTACTGAAAATATACATCAAAGGTACTGAAAAAAAACATAAAATGATAAAAAAACATGTTTTAATTTGATTTTCGATTAATATTATAGTACCGATTTTATTATTTTTCCCAATTAGATATAAAATTATGTAAATCTTAATAATAAATATGTAACAGATTCGACTCTCATATTCCTCACCTTTGTTGAAATAAAACTTAGATTATGAGAAAACTTCGAAACTCATCAACTATACTGCTAATAACTGGTTTATTATTTAACATGTCATCATGTGTTGTATTAGTTAAAGAAAGAACTAAGTACGATAACGGACATCATTCAAGTTCTAATAAATATGTTAGCAATAATTAAATAAAACTAAAATAATATGAGACCTATAAAAATGATTTTGATCTTTGGAACTATAATTCTTACAGGATGTAGTCCAAAATTTTACACGCCCAATACACAGAATGTGCCATTAATTTCTGAACAGGGAGAGACAAACCTAACACTTGCAGGAAATGGTAATCAAATCGAATTTCAAGGAGCTTATGGTGTAACAAAAGGATTTGCAATTAAAGCAAATGGAGGTCTTTTTATTCCTTCTGACTTGGATAATGGTAATGGTGGTTCAGGTAAGTTTATTGAGTTTGGTGGTGGATACTTTAAACCAATCAATGAAAACTTTGTGTTTGAAACTTATGGTATTATTGGCTTTGGCAATATGGAGAATCACTTTCCTTCTACCATTTCTGATAATCCACAAACAAATGGAGAAATTTCAGCTAATATTTTCAGATATGGAATTCAACCAAATTTTGGATACAAATCAAAATACTTTTCGGCGGCTATTTCTTCAAGAATTGTAAGCCTTAATTATAGCAACATAAAGGGGGCTTTGATTTTTGAAGAAACAAATCAAATTAATTATCTAAAAGATCATAACTCACATATTCTTTTAGAACCAGCGATAACGATTAAAGGTGGATTTGAAAAAATAAAATTACAACTTCAATATGGGTACAGTCTGAATCTGTCGAATAATGACTTCAGACAAGATAATTCCTTTTTGACAGTTGGACTAAATTTCAACTTCAAGTAAAAATTATGAATGGATAAAATAGAATGATTAATGCTAATATTGTATAAAAATAACAGCCGAAACAGTATTGAACTCAAGGGTTGTAGTTCGCTTCAACTTTTTTGTAACTTGACAGGAAAGTGCAACGCAATCAGCTACTATTCTTATACTCACCGATAAAAATAAAACAGATGATAAAAAAGAAAAAACAGGTCACAATAAACACAGAAAATAAACTTTAAAATTCATAAAATGAGAACAAAATACGCAGCCATTTTTGTGGCAATGTTGTTATTCACTACAACTATAATTGCCCAACAATCTGACACCGATAAACGTGAAAGTTTTTCTTTTGGTGGCAAGTTAGGAGTCAATAGCTCAAACACTTATGCAAGTAGCGGTCAAGATTTTATTTCTGACTCCAAGGCAGGAATTGCTTTTGGAATATTTGGTGGAATCCCTTTTGGAACATACATTGGTTTTCAACCTGAGCTTATGATTTCACAAAAAGGTTTTATCGGATCAGGAACGCTTTTGGGTAATCCATATTTGCTAAAAAGAACTACTACATTTTTAGAAATACCGTTTTTAGTTCAGATTAAGCCAATAGAGTTTATGACAATACTTATAGGACCTCAATATTCTTATTTAATGCACGAAAAAAATAAATTTACATTTGGTGATAACAGTGCAGAACAACAGTTCGAATTTAATAAAGAAATTGCCAGAAGAAGCATTCTCGGCTTTGTAATGGGAGTAGATATAAATATTTCACATATAATAATTACAGGTCGGTTTGGATTCGATGTGCAAAATAACAATGGTGACAGTAATTCGATTACTCCACGATACAAAAATCATTGGATACAGCTTGGAGTTGGGTATAAATTATAAACTTAAACAAATAAAATTAATAAAATGAAAAAAGTAAAATTAGTATTAGTAGCAGTGTTGGTAGTAACATTATTTATGTCTTGTTCGCAAGCATTAATTGGGACATGGAAGGTTCAAAAATATGAAAACACTATCCCAGGAGAACAATTGGTTACACTTAATAATATTGGGACATTTAGCTTTAACCGCGATGGTACGGGTGAAAAAGACATAAGTTATACAGTATTCGATTTTAATAGAACTGATAATAATCCTTTTAATTGGACAATTTACGAAAACTATATAAGCATCATAAGTGACAGTTCTGAATTTGCTAAAACATGGATTCGAACTGAGAATAAAAAAGACTATCAATACTGGAAATCAACAGATGGTGAAAACAGAGTTCAAGCTTTGGAACTAAAAAAAGTAAAGTAACAATTTGTGATTTTTTGTGAGTTCTGTTGTAAAGATTTTTGCTTTGAATATATGATTATTGCAATTAATATCTAAACAAAAAC
>JAQVPT010000091.1 GCA_028701945.1 Bacteroidales bacterium | reverse complement strand
TGCTAATCTTTACCTTGCACGAACATTTAGTGAACAAGGCAATTTTAAAAATGCGAAAGAAACTCTCGATTTTATCGAAGCCGAAAAAGAACTGCCAAAAAAACAAGAAGGATTTTTTGAAGCTATATATGCCGATTATTATATTAAACAAAAGCAATACGAAAGTGCAATCCCAAAACTTGTTGGAGCAATAAAAAACACTAAAAAGAAAAATGACAGGTTGAGATATACCTACATTCTTGCTCAAATTTATGAGAAACTCGAAAATCTGCCTAAAGCCTCCGAATTGTATGCCGAAGTAGCAAAAAAGAACTCTTCTTATGAAATGGAGTTTAATGCCAAAATAAATATGGCAAAATGCTTTGTCGGGCAAGGGAATAGCAATAAAGACATAATGAAGACCTTGAAAAGGATGCTCCGAGATGATAAAAACATTGAGTATCTAGACCAAATATATTTTGCAATTGCCGAAATTCAATTTAGGCAAGGTCAGGTAGATGAGGCAATTGCGAATTATAAACTGTCTTCTGTAAATAGTGTCTCAAATGATTTTCAAAAGGCTCTTTCCTGCTTAAATTTAGGTGAGATATATTTTGCTCGTCTCGATTATAATAATGCACAGATTTATTATGACACTTGTATGGCTTTTTTGCCAGCTACCTACGATAATTATCAGGAAATCCGAACTAGCTCTAGAAACCTTAATGAACTCGTTGAATTTACTTCGACTGTCGAGTTTGAAGACAGTGTTCAAGTGCTGGCAGCTTTGAGCGAGAAAGATAGAAATAACATAATTGATAAGATAATAGCTGACCTAGTAGAACAGGAAAGAATCGAAAGGGAGATTGAACAGCAGACAAATATTAATTCAATGTTATTTGACCAACAAAGAGGAAATTCCATGAGCAATGTGAATGCTCCTGCTGGCGGGAAATGGTATTTTTATAATCCATCTCAAATTAGTTTTGGTAAAAATGAATTTAGTAAAAAATGGGGGAAACGCAAAAACGAAGACCATTGGAGACGAAAAAACAAGTCCGCATTAGGCTTTGGCGACGATGCACTTGCTGAGGGAGAGGATAGTACTGCGGCTGATGGGAAGAGCCGTATTACAAACACTAAAGATAGGTCATATTACTTACAAGATATTCCACTGACTGACTCTACTTTGCAATTGTCAAATGAACGTATTATTAAGGCATTGTTTAATGTTGGTCGTATTTATAAAGAAAAATTCTCCGATTATCCTAAATCTATTATGGCTTATGAAGAACTTAATAAAAGATTCCCTAATAATGAATACTTACTATTATCTTATTATAATTTATATCTTTTAAATAAGCTGACTGGGAATAATGCAGAAATGCAAAAATATGAAAATCTTATTATATCTAAATTCCCTGATACAAATTATGCAAGATTATTGCAAAATCCTAACTACGTAAAAGAACTTGAGCAAAAACGATTACAAGACATACAACTATACATTGAAACTTACGATAGTTTTATGAGTGGAAATTGTAATGTTGTCAAAACTAAATGCAATAACTATCTCGACAATAATCCAAATGGAGAGTTAAGAGCAAATTTTGACTTCTTTAAAACATTATGTATAGGAAGAAATGCTGATACTGTCGTTTTTAAGACATCACTAATTCAATATATTCAACGATATCAAGAACATGAAATGGCAACTGCCGCTGAAAATATTCTTGGTTATTTTGGTACTACGGATGTACAAGCACTGATTGCAGATCTTCAAAAAAGACCTGATCCAATAGCTAAAAATAACGATAATATTGTTACTGACACAAGCGGAAATATTATTAGGACACCAGACGAAAAAGAAAATTATGAGTTCGACGAAAACGAAACCCACTACTATGCGATTTATGTTAAATCGCAAGATGTAGATATTAAACGGCTTAGTTTTGAAGTAAGGAACTTTAATATTTTTAATTTTAGTATGAAAACATTTAATGTTACAAATATGACATTTGACGCGGCTTACGAACTTGTAACGGTTAAACCTTTTAAAAACAAAACGCAATCTGTTAATTATTCAAAATTAATTGGAAATAGTGATGACGTTTTTAATAAAATTAAAAATATAGAACATAAAATATTTGTAATTTCGGAAACAAATCTCACGAAACTCCGCAAAAATAAAGATATTAACGGATACCTAAACTTTTATCAGAGTAATTATTAATAAGTCGGTATTTCTGTGCTAACCATTCAAAAATAATCCTTATGAAACAGATAAGAATCTTATGGACTGATGATGAAATTGATTTATTGAGACCACATATAATCTTTCTTGAATCGAAATCTTATCATATAGATACTGCCACAAATGGGAGTGATGCCATAGAGCTTGTTAAAGAAAATATTTATGATATTATTTTTCTCGATGAAAACATGCCCGGTCTTAGCGGACTTGAAACTTTAAACAAAATTAAAGCTATTAGTCCTCTTATACCTGTTGTGATGATTACAAAAAGTGAAGAGGAAAATATTATGGACGAAGCTATAGGCTCCAAAATTAATGATTATCTTATAAAGCCTGTAAATCCCAATCAAATTTTGCTAGCGATTAAAAAAAACATTGATAAAGATAGATTAATAACTGCAAAAACAACTTCTGCTTATCAGTCAGAATTTTCCCGATTAGGTATGGAAATAAACGATAGCCTTAGTTACGAAGATTGGATAGAGGTGTATAAAAAGCTTTCTTACTGGGAACTAGAATTGTCAAATTCTCAAGACAGTACGATGGACGAAGTCATTAAAATGCAACTAAATGAAGCAAATAGAAGTTTTGCAAAATTCATAAAAAGAAATTACACAAGTTGGTTCGATCCCAAAAATGAAGACAAACCATTAATGTCGCCGAACTTATTAAAAAGCAAGGTGTTTCCATTGCTTAAAAAAGGCGAAAAAGTTGTATTTCTTTTAATGGATAATCTGCGTTTCGACCAGTGGAAAAGTCTCGAACCTCTTCTTTCGCAGTTTTATAGACTTGAGAAAGAAGATCTTTATTATTCTATTTTACCAACTTCCACTCAATATTCCAGAAATTCTATATTTTCTGGACTTATGCCTTCAGAAATTAACAAATTATATCCTGATCTTTGGAAAAACGATGATGAAGAAGGAGGGAAAAATCTTTATGAGGAAGATATGTTAAAAGCTTATTTGCAAAGATACAGCATTAATTCGAGTTTCTATTTCGAGAAGGTTACAGACATTAAATATTGCAAGAGAATAGCCGATAATTCAAATTCTATCCTAAATAACCAATTTGTTGCTGTTGTGGTTAATTTTGTAGATGCCCTTTCTCATGCACGAACCGACCAGAAAATTATTAGAGAGATGGCAAATACTACAAAAGCTTATAGAGCAATAACAAGATCGTGGTTTGAGTTTTCGCCTCTTTTTGATATGTTGAAAGTTTTTGCTGAAAAGGATATTCATTTGATCATTTCGACAGATCACGGCAGCATACAAGTTTCAGA
Organism: Bacteroidales bacterium; assembly: GCA_028701945.1. Lineage (GTDB taxonomy): Bacteria > Bacteroidota > Bacteroidia > Bacteroidales > ML635J-15 > Bact-19. The sequence continues at coordinate 7,679 of JAQVPT010000091.1, read as the reverse complement.
CCCAGTTAAAATTATTGGTGATAGGGATACTACTACTAATCTTAGATACAAACAAGGAAGAAGTTTAAATTACAATAAAAAAGATGTCTTTGAAATCCTTAATCCTAATGATGCACATCTTCCGAAAACAAACATTAGCTCTACTTATGTATTTGCTCAAGGAACCGACTTCTTTGCTTATCCAAATAATTATAATCATTATGTTAAATATTATAAAGACACATTTCAGCACGGAGGCGTATCGCTTCAAGAAATGATAATTCCTTTAATACACATGAAATCTAAATAATGGCACAAATAATAATTCGGAATTTAGATAATATTTCAAAGGCTGCAAGAACTTTTATAAGCTTAAATAAACTCGATTCTCAGAATAATGTATTTGCATTTTATGGAGAAATGGGAGTAGGGAAAACAACATTTATTAAAGCTATTTGCAAAGAATTAGGTGTTGACGTTGAGGTTACAAGCCCAACTTTTGCTATTGTGAATGAGTATAATACTAAAGATGATGTAATTATTTATCATTTTGATTTGTACCGAATCGAAAATCTTGCGGAATTACTAGATATAGGCTTTGAAGAATATATTAACACTGATGCTATTATATTTATTGAGTGGCCTGAAATTGCTGCAAATATACTTCCCTCAGCAACTGTCAATGTTACTATTTCTGTTATTGAAGAAAATAGATGCGTTGAGTTTTAGCATTATCATTTTTTAGGATATTTCAAATATCAGATAATAAGAAAATAGTTCGTATAAAAAAAGAGGCATTAAAAAATATTATTATATTTGCCATTATATAGATAAGATTAATGATTGTAAATTTTAAATTTTGAGGCTATTTCAGAAAATATCGGATTTTATTAATGTATTGATAAATTTTGGAGTCGATAAAAATTCACCCTACTTAGAGTTGCGTAAAGCTAAACTGTTAAATGTAATTGTATGGTCTATAAGTGGTATTTTGTTAATATTCCTTGTTATTAATTTTATCGAAAAAAATTATTTTTTGGCAATATCGGATATTCTTCTTTTAATTTTTGTTAGTATTCCCTCTTGTATTTTGCAATATAAAAAGAAGTATAAGATGAATTTACTCTTAATTACAAGTGCGTTTATAATTTACACAACCATTCTTACGATTCTCGAGTATGATGTTAACAGGCAAACCGAACATATTTTGCCTGCTTTGTCAATTATGGTCATTTTCTTTTTTGACGGATGGAAAAAAAATATTGTTTTTTTATTATTCCCGCTATCATTTTTTACAATCAGATTCGTAGTCATGTACCAAACATTTGGATTTATTGAATTTAAGACTTTGCATTTGATCTACTTTATCGAGTTCTTGACTGTGTATGTAATTGCTTCTTATTTTAAATCAGATATGCTTAGCTTTTATGACAAGCTCCAAAATGCTAGTAATACTAAGGATAAGCTTTTTAGAATAATTTCGCATGACATTAAAAACCCTTTTAGTAGTCTTTTGGGTGTAAGTGAATTACAACTAAAATTTGCCCAAAACGAAGATGTGGAGAAGTTAAAAAAGTCATCGCAAATAATCCATTCCTCAGCTAACAAAATTTATGACTTAACACAATCTTTGTTGGATTGGTCAATTTCTCAAGCAGAAACATTAGAAACAAAAATCGAGAAGATAAACATTACTGATGTTATTGGGCAAATAAAAGAGTTTTGCGAAATAACAGCCCAACCTAAAGAAATAGAGCTTGTTTTTGAACCTAAAGATTATATTGTTATAAATTGTGATGCCGTGATGACACAAATTGCTGTTAGAAATATAATAATGAATGCAATTAAGTTCTCGAATCGAAACTCTCAGATTATTATAACACAAAGTATTGAGAATAATGAGCTGATGATAACAGTCCAAGATTTTGGCGTAGGAATGGAGGAAGATAATCTCAAGAACCTTTTTCATGAAAATTTTCTGCACTCAAGTTATGGCACGGAAAGAGAGAAAGGTACAGGATTGGGATTAAAAATTAGTAAAGAGCTTATCGAAAAACAAAATGGCAGACTCGAAGCAGAAAGCCAATTGAATAAAGGCTCTATTTTTAAAATAATTTTACCAAACTAATCGAACATTATTGTAAACTAATTGTTAATGTAAAAAATAGAAATATATGAAAAACACATTCTTTTCAACACTAATCGTTTTCTTGTTATTATCTGTATCTGTTGGTGCACAAGATGAAAAAACTGATGTAAAACCAATTTATCAATTTAAGGTAAAAGATATTAATGGACAAACTTTTGATTTTAAAGAGCTTGAAGGGAAAAGAATAATGATTGTCAATACTGCATCAAAATGTGGATTCACTAAACAATTTACAGAATTGCAGGAAGTATATGAAAAATATAAAGACCAAAACTTTGTAATTGTTGGTTTTCCTTCAAATGATTTTATGAATCAGGATCCTGGTACAAATGAAGAAATATTAGAGTTTTGTACTACAAATTTTGGTGTGAGTTTTCCCATGATGTCTAAAATAGTCGTTACTGGAAAAAAGAAAGCTAATATCTATAAATATCTTACAGAGAAAGATCTCAATGGATATGAATCATCCACTGTGAATTGGAATTTTCAAAAATATCTTATAAATGAACAAGGATATTTAGAGAAAGTCATAGGAACAAAAACTTCTCCTGATGATGACGAGATAATTAACTGGATAAAAGCTGAATAGTACTATTTTTGTTTGATGTAATCTTGTCGCTCAAACGTCTCTTATATACATTATAATATAGTTGTTTAGTATAAGTTTGGATGATTATGATTATTATCTTTTTTAATTATTATCTTTTTTGATAGGTTTGTAGCCGTGAAAAGTAAAAAAATTATACGTATTATTATGGTTTGGCTAACCTTAGTCAGTCTTAGTCTTTTAATAATAAATAATGGTGTTTTTTTACATACACACAAACTTGATGACGGCAGGATAATTAGTCATGCACACCCATTTAAAACAGCCGACAAAACTAGCTCTGGCGAAGCTCAACACCATCATAGCTTAAATGAGATATTAATTTATCAAATCCTCGATTCGATAACAATGTTATTAATTGTTTTTGCGATAATTGAGGCTCTTATTCCTGTAACACAACGTCTTGTTAGATTCTATTTTTATAGACCGTATAAAAAAGATGTAATTAATGGATATAGTATCCGACCTCCGCCGTTTTCCCTTGCTTAGTTGAACAGAGCTTAGTACAGGTAAAATAAATTAAATAGAAAAAATAATGAAATATATATTATTGGCATTTTTTGTATTTGTCGGAGTACAAATGAATGCACAAAAACAGACTGACGCACATATAATTGGTCATGTCGAATGTTGTGGGGAACACATTCCCTTCGCCAACATAATGTTAAAAAATACAACAATTGGTACATCAACTGATGAAACTGGTCATTTTCAACTGATAAATATGCCAGAAGGTGATTATATTATTGTTGCTCAGGTTTTAGGCTTTAAAACTAGTGAAGAAGAAGTCAAAATAGTGAGAGGAAAAACTATCGAGATTAAATTTGAACTTTTACAAGATGTAATGGGACTTGATGAGGTTATAATAACAGGCGATAGAAATCAGAAAAACCGAAAAGAATCTGCGGTTGTTGTTAATACTCTTACTCCAAAAACTCTTGAAGCAAATAATAGTGTAACTATTAGCGAGGGGCTTAATTTTTGTTCAGGCTTGAGGGTTGAAAATAACTGTCAAAATTGTGGCTTCAATCAGCTACGAATGAATGGAATGGAAGGACCATATTCACAAGTACTTATAAATTCACGTGCAATTTTTAGTGGACTTGCCGGAGTTTATGGGCTTGAGCTTATCCCAGCAAATATGATTGAAAGAGTTGAAATTGTGCGTGGTGGTGGATCTGCATTATATGGTAGTAATGCAATCGCAGGTACAGTAAATATGATATTAAAAGATCCTATAACTAACTCTTATGAATTTGGAACAAATACGGGATTCATTGGTACTGGAGTTAATAATGCAGGTAAACTCGCTTTAGATTTAAGTGTAAATCTTAATGCATCTATTGTTTCGTCAGATTCCAAAACAGGAATGTCGGTTTATGGTTTTCACCGAGATAAAGAGCCTTATGACGCAAATAATGACGGATTTTCCGAACAGTCTGCAGCCCAAAACACAACAATTGGGACAAGAATCTTTCATCGTTTTTCAACACGTTCTAAAATTACTTTAGACTATTTTAATATAAATGAAGAAAGGAGAGGGGGCAGTGACTTTGAAAATCCGTATCACGTTACAGCACTTACCGAAGCAGTTGAACACAGTATTAATACTGCGGCGGTAAATTACGACCTTTTTGTACGAGAGCAAGATCAGATTGCGGTTTTTGCTTCTGCTCAGCATATATTGCGAGACAGTTATTATGGTGCAAACTATTCTTTGAGCGATTACGGTAAGACAAAAGATTTGTCCTATTCAGTAGGAGCACAATATACAATGAGACAAGGGAAATCAAATCTTGTAGCAGGAATAGAAAGCACAGGTTCATTTTTAAATGATCAAAAACCAAGTTATGCCGATTATGGTAATGCAGTAATTGAGGATAACGAAATTGTTAATGTTCCTTTTGTGCAGAGTACTACAATTGCTAATCAGCGTTTGATTACAAACGGGACTTTTGCTCAATTTGAGAGAAAACTAAACAGATTTAGACTTAGCCTTGGTGCTAGATTTGATAATTATGTCGTTACAAATCTCGAAGATGCAAATCAGAAAAAAGATGGACAGGTTTTTAGTCCACGTGCAAATGTTTTGTTTGATATAACTGATTTTCTACAACTTAGAGTAAACTATTCACAGGGCTTTAGAGCTCCTCAAGTTTTTGATGAAGATTTACACATTGAAACTTCTGGTTCGAGACAAGTAATACACCGAAACGATCCTAATTTGCGTCAGGAAACAAGCCATAGTGTTAGTAGCTCTTTGGATTTTAAAAAGAATTTTGGTAAAATAAATATTAGCTTTCTAACCGAAGGGTTTTACACTATTCTTAATAATCCGTTTGTTAACGAATATGGAGTTCCCGATCAAAATGGTGTTGTAGTTTATACAAGAGTGAATGCCGATGAGGGGGCAGTAGTAAAAGGAATAAATTTCGAATTGAACGTTTTTCCAGGTACTCAGGTCGTTTTAAGATCTGGCTTTACGCTTCAACAGAGTTTGTATGAAGAGACTCAGGAGTTTGATGAAAAACGATTTTTTAGAACCCCTGGTAATTATGGCTTTTTTACATTAGATTATAGTCTTATAAAAGACTTTAGTGCTGCGGCAACAGGAACATATACTGGCAAAATGCTAGTACCATACTTTGGCACTGCTTTATCTGACCCCGAAATTGGGGAGTTAAGAGAATCTGAAGCCTTCTTTGATCTTGGTTTTAAAGCTCAGTATAATATTAAATTAAATGGTGCTAAACTTCAAATATTTGCAGGGATTAAAAATATATTTAATTCTTATCAAAATGACTTTGACAGCGGAATTGACAGAGACCCTGCGTATATCTATGGTCCTATGTCGCCGAGAACTGTGTATTTTGGTATTAAGATTGGAAATATGCTTGGATAAATAAAATTGAGAAATTTCATAATTATCAAATAAAAATACTGGCATGTTAAAATGTCAGTATTTTTTTAGTTAAAGGTCTTGTGTCTTTTTTTATCTTTGCAGAAAAATAATTGAAAATGAAAGATTTTAAACGATATACGGTAACTTCGGCTCTTCCTTATGCTAACGGACCAATACATATTGGACATCTTGCTGGAGTATATGTACCTGCCGACATATATACAAGATATCTTAGGTTAAAAAATAAAGATGTAATTTTTATTGGAGGCTCTGACGAGCATGGTGTGCCAATTACTTTGCAAGCTAAAAAAGAAGGAGTTAATCCTCAAGAAATTGTCGATAGATATCATAATATTATTAAAAAATCTTTTGCAGACTTTGGAATTAGTTTTGATATTTATTCCAGAACAAGTAATAAGATGCACCACGAAACCGCTTCTGAGTTTTTTACAAATCTTTATGAAAAAGGAGAATTTGTCGAAAAGACAAGTATGCAGTTCTACGATGAAGCCGAGAAACAATTTCTTGCCGATCGTTATATTATGGGAACATGCCCAAAATGTGGTGCCGAAGATGCTTATGGAGACCAATGCGAAAAATGTGGTTCAAGTTTAAGTGCCGAAGAATTGATAAATCCACGTTCTGTTATTAGTGGTAATAATCCTGTGCTCAAAGAAACTAAACATTGGTATCTTCCTTTAGATAAATACGAAGATGAGCTTAAAAAATGGATACTTGAAGAGCATACAGAGTGGAAACCCAATGTTTACGGACAATGCAAATCTTGGCTTGATTCAGGATTGTTTCCCAGAGCCGTTACCAGAGATTTGAATTGGGGAGTTAAAGTGCCATTAGAGGAAGCAAAAGATAAAGTGCTTTATGTTTGGTTTGATGCGCCAATTGGATATATTTCAGCTACAAAAGAGTTGACTCCCGATTGGGAAAAATACTGGAAGGATAAAGACACAAAATTAGTTCACTTTATTGGTAAAGATAATATCGTTTTTCATTGCATTATTTTTCCTTCGATGCTTAGACACGAAGGCTCGTATATTTTGCCTGAAAATGTTCCTGCAAATGAATTTTTAAATCTTGAAAGTGATAAAATTTCTACTTCTCGTAATTGGGCAGTCTGGTTACATGAGTATCTTGAGGATTTTCCAGATAAGCAAGATGTTTTAAGGTATGTGTTGTGTTCTAATGCTCCAGAGACTAAAGATAACGATTTTACTTGGAAAGATTTTCAAGCAAAAAATAATAATGAGTTGGTTGCAATAATGGGCAATTTTGTAAATCGCACACTTGTACTTACTCATAAATATTTTGAAGGTTCTGTGCCAAAACCTAGCGTAGAAACTGATTATGAAAAACAAATTCGTGAAGAATTAATAATTATTAAATCAAATATTGAAAAAAATATTGAGAATTATAAATTCCGTGAAGCTCTTAAAAATGCGATGAGCATTACTCGATTGGGAAATAAATATCTTGCAGATACTGAGCCATGGAAATTAATAAAAACAGACGAAGAGAGGGTAAAAACAATCCTATATTATTCTATGCAACTCTGTGCACTTTCGGCTGTTCTAACAGAGCCATTTTTACCATTTACGTCAGTTAAATTACTTGGAATGCTTAATATGGATAAACCAGCATGGGAGCAAGCAGATAAGTTTGATTTGATAAAAAGTGGTCATGTTATTAATAAAGCCGAACTTCTGTTTGAGAAAATTGAAGATGATGCGATTAATGCACAAATTGAAAAACTAAATCGAACAAAAGAAATGAACGCAGAACAAAATGCTCAGATTGCTCCGCAAAAAGAAACAATCACTTATGATGATTTTATTAAGCAAGACATTAGAATTGCGACTATTTTAGAAGCAGAAAAAGTGCCAAAAACCGATAAACTATTGAAAATTAAAGTCGATACTGGCATTGATACACGTATAATAGTTTCGGGTATTGCAAAATACTATAAGCCTGAAGAGATTATTGGAAAACAAGTTTGTGTGCTTGTAAACCTTGCTCCACGACACTTA
>JAQVPT010000090.1 GCA_028701945.1 Bacteroidales bacterium | reverse complement strand
GAACCTCAAACCGTGAACCGTGAACCGTGAACCGCGAACCGCAAACTGTTTTCACTGTGCGAACAATGTTAAACATTGCTGTATGCAACCGAGAACTGTGAACCGTGATCCGTTTTCAAACTGCGTAGCCCTAGACTGCGTAGCCAACCGCGAACCGCGAACCTCAAACCGTGAACCGTGAACCGCGAACCGCAAACCGCAAACCGCGAACCGCAAACCGCAAACTGTTTTCACTGTGCGACCAATGTTAAACTTCGCTTTATGCAACCGAGAACTGTGAACCGCGAACCGCAAACTGAGAACCGCGAACTTCAAACCGCGAACCGCAAACCGTGAACCGCAAACCTAAAACTCCAAACCGTTTTCACCATTTTCAAAATTTCGTTCCTTTAAACTTTGATTCTTTAATATATTGCATTAATTTTCCTATCCCAGCAGCCAGTGTATCACACTCCAAGTATAAATTTTCAAATTCGTCTGTTGAGATATATTTAAAATCAATAGCACGGTATAATTGCGATTTTACTTCTTGAAGCGATCCTTTAGAGATAGAAAGGAAATTCTTAAATTCTTTATTTCCACTTCGACCAAAACCTTCAGCAATATTATCCATAACAGAGCCTGATGATCTTCTAATCTGATCTTTTAATGAAAAATCTTTCGAAAAATCCGTCTTATTGGTTAAAATAAATACTTTACAGCATACACCCCTAGCAGCCTGCCATATTTTTAAATCCTCAAATCTTGTAATCTTAGTCATAATTTATTTATTAATGTTTCAGCAAATAAAACACTTCTTAATAAAATGAGCCGTATATAAGCATTTAGTTTCGTTTAATATTCGTTTGTTGTCGTTTAAAAACGCTTTGACGGTTTGCCGCAAACTGTTTTCACTGTGCGACTAATGTTAAACTTCGCTGTATGCAACCGCGAACTGAGAACCGCGAACCGTGAACCGTTTTCAAACTGCGTAGCCCTAGACTGCGTAGCCAACCGCGAACCGCGAACCGTGAACCGTTTTCAAACTGCGTAGCCCTAGACTGCGTAGCCAACCGCGAACCGCGAACCGCAAACTATTTCATCAAATCAATTAAAACTATTCGTTTTATGATACTCAATAATGCCTTCAAGCGGTTTGTTTATAAAAATCAGATTATTGATCTTATGTTTTTTTGCAATTGGTTCAATAAATTCTTTAAAGTTAATTGCTATGCTGCCACAAAACCCAAGTTTATGCGAGTTAAAATCTTTATATATTAAAACATATTTTTCAAAAAATCTCTCAAAAGAAATATTTACTATCTCTTGTAACTGTGCATCGTGAATATGTTTTTTAATGAAAAGACAAAAGTTTGCCAAGAATTTGTTGGGGTGAGGATTACTATATACTGCCGATAGAATTGAGCTATGGTCTTGACCAGTTTCTTCGAGAATAGCTTTTGTTAATTCGGCACTAAATCTTTTTTCAAGATATAGTTTAGCGAATATTTTGCCAATATATGCTCCGCTACCTTCATCTCCAAGTATATATCCGAGTGAAATTGCACTTTTTGCGATAGATTCGCCGTTGTACAAGCAAGAATTTGTTCCTGTCCCTATAATGCTTGCAATGCCTGTATCATTTTTGAATATCGCTCTTGCTGTTCCTAACATATCTGAGAAAATGTCAATCTTAGCATTATAAAAATAATCCTGAAGAGCATCTCTTAGATGGTCAAAATTGTCTTCATTCCCGCAGCCCGAACCATAAAAAAACACCTTTTTGATTATTAGAGCATCAACAGTGTTTGGATATACCTCTGCAATAGACATAAGAATCTTTTGTTTTGATACAAAATATGGGTTGAGACCAATAGTTTTAAATTCATCTAAAATATTGCCAGAGCTGTCGGTTATTACCCAATTTGTTTTTGTTGAGCCGCTATCTGCAAAAATATACATACTATTATAAGTTTTTTGACAAATTTAAAGATTTTATTTTATTATTGTCCGATAAAAATACAAAAAGACATATTAAGGTCAAAAAGAAAGAATATATCGGCCCTAAAGAGATATTTAAAGCCTTGATTACTTAGTTTTTACCGAAATAATGTCCCTAAAAGGACAAACCCCGTTAGGGGTTAAATGTTGGTAAAATATAACTAAGCTAAAAATACAAGAAGTCCCGTAGGGACGATATATTTCAAGCCTTACATGATTTTTTTGTGTTTTTATCGGACAACAATGATTTTATTTAGTAAATCTCCTACTTTTTCATTTTTTTAATCTGAGTGAAGAGTGATTCTAATCTATTTTGTTTTTTTTACATCGAATTGTTTGATAATGTGGATTAGATTTGTACTTTTACATTAAGGAAACCAAATATTTACAGATATGCTATTATCAATAAACTCTTGGTGGGCTTCCATGGAAGTTCTTGAAAAAATTTACTGGGCTTTTGCTCTCCCTTTTAGTGCAGTTTTTGTAATTCAGCTAATAATGACACTTATTGGTGCTGGTGGAGATGGAGACTTGGATACAACTGGAGATGCAGATTTTGATGTGGATTCTGATGCTGGTATAGGTTTTCAGTTTATTACCTTAAAAAATTTCATTGCCTTTTTTACAATATTTGGATGGACAGGAATTACATGTCTTGATGCTGGGTTAGGAAACGGGATGACATTGTTTTTATCTATTGTAGCTGGCACACTTATGATGTTACTAATGGCAACTTTGTTCTATTTTATTAGCAAACTTGTCGAATCAGGAACCATGAAATTCGACTCTGCTGTTGGTAAAACTGCTACTGTTTATTTAAGAATTCCTGCAAACAAATCAGGTGCTGGTAAGATACAAGTTAATATTCAGGGACTAAAAACGCTTGATGCGATGACAAACAGTCAAGAGGATATTAAATCTGGTAGTATGGTGAAAATTGTTGCTGTAGAAGCTGGTGATATTTTAATGGTCGAATTATTATAATTTAAATTATATAACTATGGGAGAATATTTTTTAATCATTGTCGCAGTAGTAGTAATATTTATTTTTGCACTGCTTGTAACTTTTTTTAGACGTTACAAAAGATGTCCGTCTGATCATATTTTAGTAATATATGGTAAAGTTGGAAAAGTGGACTCCGAAGCAAGGTCTGCGAAATGTATTCATGGTGGTGCTGCATTTATATGGCCTGTTATTCAAGATTATGACTTTCTTGACTTGAAACCTTTTTCAATTGAAATAAATCTTAGAAGTGCTTTGTCTAAACAAAATATTAGAGTAGATGTGCCTTCTCGCTTTACTGTTGGGATAAGTACTGAACCTGGTATTATGAATAATGCGGCAGAAAGACTTTTAGGACTTTCACAACAGGACATTAGCAAACTTGCCGAAGATATTCTTTTTGGGCAATTGCGTTTGGTTGTCGCGACAATGGATATTGAAGAGATAAACTCAAATCGTGATAAATTCCTCGAAGCGGTTTCTTCAAACGTTGAAGCCGAGCTAAAAAAGATTGGACTTAAACTTATCAACGTAAACGTAACTGACCTTAACGATGAATCTGGATACATTATCGCTCTCGGTAAAGAAGCTGCTGCTAAGGCAATTAATGATGCGAAAAAATCTGTTGCTGAGAAAAATAGAGATGGCGAAATTGGGCAGGCAGAGGCTGAGAAAGACCAGAGAGTTAAGGTTGCTGATGCTACAGCTTATGCAAAAATTGGTGAGGCAAACGCAAATAAAGATGAACGTGTTAAAACCTCGGAAGCAAACTCTAAAGCTGTTGAAGGTGAAAATATAGCTAAGGTTACAATTGCAAATTCAAATGCAACTCGACGTGAGCAAGAGGCTGAAGCAGAAAGACTTGCAATTACTGCCGAAAAAGTAAAACGTGCTAAAGCGCTCGAAGATGCTTATAAAGCTGAAAAAATTGCTGAAGAAATTCGTGCCCTTAGAGACAAAGCTACTCAATATGCTAACGTTGTTGTGCCTACCGAAATTGATAAACAGAAAATCGAAATCGCAGCTGATGCAATTGCTGAGCAAACAAGAAGACTTGCAAAAGGTGAAGCAGATGCAATATTTATGAAAATGCAAGCCGAAGGTAAAGGGATGTATGAAATACTTAGCAAACAAGCCGAAGGTTTTGATAGAATCGTTAAAGCTGCGGGTAATAGCTCCAGAGATGCTGTTCTGTTAATGATTGCCGATAAGCTTCCTGAAATTGTTAAATCTCAGGTTGAGGCAATTAAAAATCTTAAAATCGATAAAATTACGGTTTGGGATAATATGGGTGGCGGAAAAGGAGACGGTGCTCCAACTACTGCAAAATTCTTGTCGGGAATGCTCGGTGCAGTGCCTCCATTTGACGAATTATTTAAAATGGCCGGAATGGAATTACCTGATTATTTAAAAGGTAAAAAACAAGATGAAATAAAAGATGAAGAACCTCCATATTTTGACGCAGAAGAGGTTAAGCCTGAAGAATAAAAATATGAAAACCGCTGAGAGGCGGTTTTTTTGTCCCAATAAATTAATAATTAAAAAGAACGAAATCTTTTTGCAAAAACGATAATAGTTGTAAATGGATTTTATATTTTTGTAAACGTAAAATTCTTAAAGCCCAGATGGCGGAATTGGTAGACGCGCTGGTTTCAGGGACCAGTGTCCGCAAGGATGTGCAGGTTCGATCCCTGTTCTGGGTACATTAAAAAGTCAGTTTGTTTTCAAGCCGACTTTTTTTAATCAATTGATTGATAGATAGATAAGGGTAGGTGTGGGTAGTTGTGTGCGAGTAGTCGAAGACACCGATTACCTAGCATTAAACTGTCATTACTTCTTTTTCTTTAAGAGCGACTATTTCGTCAATTTGTTTGATATAATCTTCATGAATTTTATGCACTTGAGTTTCTGCATTTTTTGTTACATCTTCGGATAATCCATCTTTTTGCAACTTTTTAAATTCATCAATAGCGTCTCGACGTTGATTCCGAATGGTGATTTTTGTGTTTTCGCCAAGCGACTTAACTTGTTTTGCCAACTGCAAACGACGTTCTTCGGTTAAAGGCGGAACCATAATGCGAATAACTTCACCATTGTTTGCTGGATTGAATCCGATATTTGCAATCATAATTGCTTTTTCTATTATGGGCAACACTGATTTGTCCCAAGGTTGTATAAAAATTGTTTTAGCATCGGGAGTAGTTACATTTGCGACTTGCGAAATAGGAGAAATTACACCGTAGTAATCAACTCTTATGCTGTCAAGCATCGATGGAGAAGCTTTGCCGGCACGCACCTTTGTCAATTCTTTGTTAAGATGCGATATCGCTGATTCCATCCCTTCTTTTGCCGCATCCATATATAATTCAAGTTCTTCCATAATATTTATATTTTATCTATTTGTTACTTATTAAACTGCCACATTTACTGTCTTTTATTACTCTCATTAAATCGCCTTTGGTGTTCATATCGAACACAATTATGGGCATATTGTTCTCTTTACACAACGTAAATGCTGTTAAATCCATTACTTTAAGCTGCTTTTTATAAACTTCGTCAAAACTAATCTTGTCGAATTTTGTCGCTGCAGGATTTTTTTCGGGATCATCTGAATATACCCCATCAACTCGTGTCCCTTTTAGAAATACGTCTGCTTCGATCTCAATAGCTCTAAGTGCTGATGCTGTGTCGGTAGAGAAATACGGATTGCCTGTTCCCCCCGAAAAAATACATACACTGCCATTCTTGAGTGCATCCATAACAAGAGGTTTTGTAAATCTTTCTCCTATCGACTCAATTTTAAAAGCGGTGAAAACTTTTGCTTTTTGACCTAAAGATTCCAAAGCACTGCTAAGAGCTAACGAATTAATAACTGTTGCGAGCATTCCCATCTGGTCGCCTTTTACTCGGTCGAACCCTTTGCCTTCGCCAGCCAAACCTCTAAAAATATTTCCGCCGCCTATAACTATTCCAATCTCAACACCCTCAGCAGCAAGTTCTTTTATCTGTAAAGCATAATCTGTTAAACACATTGTGTCTATGCCTTGTTTATTGCCCGAAGCTAGTGATTCTCCACTAAGTTTTAGTAATATTCGTTTAAATCGCATTATTTTATTTTTTTCGTTTACAAAAATAAACAAAAATCTGTTAAATACTTTAGTATTCATTCAACAAAAATTTTAAATAAAAGATTTTATCTTTGTCACAGAAATAAAAACTATGCTAATTCCTGTTTTTAGTGATACTGATGATGAGAGATATAAAATCCTCAAGAACTGTTCAGATATGCTTTTATCAGCTGGAGAGTTAAGTTCTGAGTTTACCGAAGAGATAAACTTAAGAATTGATAAATATTTGGATATCTTTGATAAGATAAGGGCGTATGACAAATATATAGCTGATGAAAGGGAAAAACAAGACGAAGATTTTTCCAATTTGTTTGAAAAAGCATCTGTGTTTGTGAGACATTATTTTATTACAATGCACATGGCAATTGAAAGAGGTGAGTTGCCATTAAATACTACCGATTATTACGACTTTAAATATCCGTTTGGTGTTCCTGAGTTTAAATCTGATGTACAATTGATTAAAACTGCACAAAAATTATTTGATGATGATCTAAAAAGAACATCCGAAGGTGGAAAATATTTTACTAATCCTGGTATTGGTGCAGTAAAAGTTTGGGTCGAAAAATTTATCGAAGCCGTTGAAAATAAAAATAATAAATATCACGTAAAGGGAGGAAAGGTTGAAAATATTGATAAAATTCGAAAAGAAACTAACGTATTATTGCAAGAAATATTCGACACTTTGATTTGTAGAATTGGTGTCAAACCAGAAGCGGAGGATTTAAAGTTTTTATTAGATTGTGGGTTTGAGTTTAATTTTATTGATGATAATGGAATTCAAATTGTGCAAACAAGTATTGAGGTGGACAATAATGAAAAAACACAAAAAAGCTCGAAGATAAAGCCTGATCAACTAAAATTTGATTTGTAGAATGCGTTTCAAGATATTCTCTATAAATCCTGTACTCGCATCAATAAATCCATAATGTCTTCTTCTAAACTTTTTTGTGGTGCTTCAACAATTCTGCAAAGCTTGGTAGTTTAAACAGTTTGTTAGTATTTGCAAATCAGAGTGGTTTGGGCTGTATCGATTCTTATTCTTCTAAGGATATTTTCCCTCGACCTGACTTTCGTAAGACAATTATGCCTTATTTATTTGTATTTAATTAGATTATTTGTTTATTTTTGTTTGACAGACATTAATGATTTTTAAAGAAATTACAGTTTTTAAAATGGAAAAAGGCACTAACACAAATCTAATTCATGAAAAACTCAAAGAAATTGGGTTAAACCAACAAATTACTGAAGAACTGATTTCTTGTTTTGATACAGTAAGTTTTACTAAAAATCAAATCATACAAGACAGCAATAAAACTGGAGGATATTTATACTTTTTAGAAAAAGGCATAGTTAGACATTATTACGCTAAAAACGGTAAAGAATTTACCTCTTGGTTCTCGAAAGAAGGCGATTTTGTTGCAAATGCTGGATTCTTTGCACAAAAGCCTGTCAAAGAAATTATTGTCGCAATTGAAGACGTCGAAGTTTTCGCTTTATCATACAAAGACTTTGAGAAATTTTGTGAAGAAAGTTACGAATTGGAGTGTTTTGTAAGAGATTATCTCGCAGAACAACTGTTCCTACTAGAACAATATATTGCTGACACATTTTTGCTTTCTGCCACTGAAAGGTACAATAACTTCTTAAAACAATTCCCTGATTTAGTCTTACGAGTTCCCTTAATATATATAGCAAGTTTTTTAAGTATGACCCCAGAAACTTTGAGCAGAGTAAGAGCAAATAAATAATGTTCCCATAGGGATTGTCAAACAATAAATCAGTCATTTTGACTTGCTCTTTTGCCGTTTTTCTACGTTGCAAAATTAGCAAAGAGACGCAAGCTATTAGCTGAATTTTGCGTCTCGAAAAACAGCAAAATATCTTCGTCAATTCTGCATACTTTATTATTTGACAATCCCTTTACACACTACAAAGCGAATTTCTTGATTTACATCAAGTATAAAGATCACAGCATGTCGTATCTTTGTATTTGTAAACCTCAAAATATTCAACCATGAAAAAGGAAAATCTAATTTTTGTATTGTTTTTTGTTACTATATTTGCGAATGCCCAAAACTTTCAAATCAGTTTCACAGGTTCCGGCTTTAGTGATATTGTTGATAGTGTAGAAATTTACAACTTTACACAAGGGACATCGCTTACTGTTGATGGGACAGATATTGTAGATTTTGAAGTTTTAGACCCTAGTTTTATTGGATCTAATTATAGTTCTTCGGATAATGATATAAAAGTGTTTCCGAACCCTATGGAAAATGGCTGCCAATTAGAGTTTCGGCAATACAGCGAAGGTTTATGTCAGATCTTTATAGTTGATATTGCTGGTAGAATTATATTATCCGAAAATAAATATCTAATTCAAGGAATACACAAATTCCGTATCTCTGAATTGACAACTGGAATATACTTTATAGGCGTAAATACTCCAGATAAAAACTATGCTACGAAAATAATATCTAATAGCAATACACACAAGCTTGGTTCAATAACATACTTAGCATCAATTGATTTGCGAGAGAGTACAGTAATCCCCAAGAATACAAAAGTGGTGGTTGAAATGCAATTCCTACCAGGGGATTTAATTTTATTTAAAGGAATGTCAGGTAATTATGCAACTGTAATTGTGTCTGAAATTACTGAAGATATGATTATAAATTTTGATTTTATTCCATGTACCGATGCTGATAATAATCATTATGCCGTAGTAAGTATTGGAAACCAAACTTGGATGTATGAAAATTTATTAACAACAAAATATAACAATACAGAAAGCATTCCATTTATAACAGACAACTCCGATTGGGGCGAGCAAGCAAATGGTGCATATTCTTGGTACGATAATAATATTGAGAATAAAGACGTTTTTGGTGCTTTGTACAATTGGTACACCGTTATTAACGAAGACAGTATTTGTCCGCACGGATGGTCAATGCCCGATACATTAGACTGGCAGGAATTGATTAACTATGCAGGAAACAATTTATCTGCAGGTGGTAAACTCAAACAAACAGGTGTTGATTTATGGCAAAACCCTAACGCAGGAGCCACCAATGAATATGGATTTACTGCACTGCCCGGCGGTTTTAGAGAGCATTCAGGAACTTTCGAGAATGTATTTCAATCTGGTACTTGGTGGAGTACAAATGATTTCAATGCTGATTCATCATGGCTTTTTAGTATGAGTTATTTGAATACTAAAGCAGAACAAATTGTAAATAGTAAAAAAACTGGCAATGCAGTTAGGTGCATTTTTTGCAAAGAACCAAGTGTTGATGTAGGACCTGATGCCACAATATGCAGAAATGTCAGTACTTATAGTCCTAATGCTAATGCCAACAACTACAGCTCTTTAGAATGGACAACAAGCGGTGATGGTACATTTAGTAATACCCATGAGCTTTATACAGTTTATTTTTTCGGTGCAGGAGATTATGTAAGTGGCATAGTTGAACTTACTCTAACAGTACAACCTATAAACGATTGTGCAGTGCAAATATCAGATAATGTTATAATTACCCTCGCACCTCTTCCAGCGGTATCCGCCATAAGCGATGTCTATTTTTGTCAGGGCGAAACCGTTGATTTAAGTGCTACTGTTACAAATTGCAGTGCAGTAGAATGGATTTGTATAACTGGAGATGGTACTATTGCAGATAGCTCTCTTACAGAAACAACTTATGCCCCAACAATGTTTGATTGGTTCAAAGGATATACAGATTTTATTGTTCGTGCTTATGCTGTTGATCCATGCGAAGACGTTTCTGAAGCATTCGTTAGAATTAATTATCACGATGAAGTAGTAGCCAATGCTGGTCCCGACCTTATAGATATACGCGCCTTATCTATAAGTATGTTGGCGATTTCTCCGCCAGCACAAGGAAGTGGTTTGTGGACAATGATAGGAACGGGTGGTAGTTTTAGCAACTCTTCAAGTTCGTCATCAACTTTTACAGTGATTGAAGGTGATGTTACTTACACATTAATTTGGACAATCACAGATATGAATGGTTGTACAGACAGCGATACTGTATTAGTGCGTTTCAAACCAGATGTTCCTATGGGTAGCCCATGCCCAGATACACCCACAATGACAGATGCTGATGGCAATGTTTACAACGCTGTTAAAATTGGCAATCAGTGTTGGATTTCAGAAAATTTAAGAAAAACCAGCGGGGTAATGTTTTTACCTACAGACAGCGTTAGTCTATCTATATGGACTGGAGACTCTCCTAATCATGGTTTTGTAGCACCACCTGCTTATGGTTGGAGGAATAATGATCCACAAAACGAACATGGTGCATATTATAACTGGTATGCAGTAACCGATGGCAATCTTTGCCCAAGTGGGTGGGAGGTTCCCAGTAAATCACAATGGATTGAATTGAGTGATTATTTAGGAGGCTATGCTGTAGCAGGGGGGAAGATAAAAGAAGCAGGATTTACGCATTGGGTCACTGAACCTGGTTATGCCGGAGGCTCTAACTCAACTAATTTTACTGCATTTGGAAGTGCATATAGACATACTAATGGTGTTTATTCAACAGACATTTTAGGAATATATGGTGAGTTTTGGAGTTCAACAGCGTATGGTAATAATGAAGAAGGATGGGCGGCTATGCTATATAATCATGATGATGACCTTAACATTCTAGACGAATATTATCATAATGGCTACAATGTTCGTTGTATAAGAACAAATGATTTTGGTGAATATCTGTCTATTTCAACGAATGAAATAACTCAAATAACTGGAAGTACAGCAAAATCAGGAGGGATTATTCTTCATGATGGCGGATCACCTGTTTACGAATATGGTTTGCTATATGGTAAAACACCCAATGTCTCTTTTTCGAATTTTGAAAATCAACTCGCAGGGGTTTATCCTTCTTCATCTGTTTTTCAGTTCACATTATCTAATTTAACTCCCGATACCACCTATTATGTTAGAGCTTATGTTATAAATAATGTTGCAGATACAGCTTATGGAGATGAACGCTCGTTTAGTAATTCTACACCAACTGTTAATTATCATTCTGTTGCCAATATTACTTCATCAACAGCTCTATCAGGAGGTACTGTTGTAAATAGCGGTAGCCCTGTTACTGTGTA
>JAQVPT010000089.1 GCA_028701945.1 Bacteroidales bacterium | reverse complement strand
GAGTGAGCTCGCTAATCATATCAGCGGAAACTGAGCCTAATTCTTCTAATCTCATGTCTATTATAATTTTGTTTTTTATTGGTTTTGCTTCATAATTGAAGTATGGAATTTCAGGAACACAATCAATTACATATCTAGTTCCGTTGCTGCTATATGCCACAGGATAGATGTGTTGCCATTGGTCAATTTGTTTGTATGCTGTAATTAAAAGTTCGTGTCGATGTCCAAGATTTGTAAGAATGCTTGATATAAGAATACTCATATCATCGCAATCGCCGATTTGATCGTGTAAGGTTCTCTGCGGAGTGCGGAGCTGTTCCTTTCCTGGTTCATCATTTTTATACTGAATATTTTGACGAACAAAATTCCAGATATTTTCAAATGTTTCTTTGCAGTCTGTTCCTTGTAAACTAAAAGAAAGATCCGCAACTGCTGGATAGTTCTCAAATACAATACGTTTTGCAGCATCGATTGTATCATGCACATCTGCATAAAGCTTTAAAGTCTTGCTTTTTCCCGATACTGTGTAGTTGCTCATAACAGTAAATAATCTTCGTTAATACTTAGTGTGATTCCCTCAGCCTGGATAAAGCCGATAAGCTTCACTTTCAGCTTTCTTAGGTTAATACTTTTCCAATATGTTGCAGGTTGGGAAACAACTTGCCAGATTGTTGCATCTGTTGGAATGACTTCACTTTCCTTAAACAATGAAAGCGCATTGAAAATGTCGATATTATACTCCAGTGGGATATTGGTGACTTCTCTGTTTTTGAGAACTAAATCGTTTGGTAGGATGTTGGTTTGTTCTGCTACGAGCTTCTGTGTTTTGGGAGAATAGCAATCGAGACTGAGTTGATTTAATGTGTAATCTTTTCCGGAGAAATTACGAATTTCGATAAAGCCTTTTACACGAAATCCACTTTTAAAAATATCTGCTAGATCTTTAAAACTTTCTAATTTCTTTGATGATTTTAATGAGGTATCACCGAGCTTTAGCTTTTCGGTGTCTTTGACTTTTCTAAAATATTTCCACGCAATCCCGAAAGTCAGGATTACAGCGGCTATTATCAGAATATGTTTCAACTTTACCATTTTTGCAATTGATTATATTGCAATGATAAGGTAAGCGGAATTAGTGGTTTCTGTTAAGTGGGGTTAGGTGGTTGTAATTTAGGTTGATTTCTGTTATTTGTTGTTTTTTGTTGTTGAGGATGGGTGGAATGGATTGTAACGCCTGTTAGCGGTTCGTGCTCTTTCTCGTTCGATGTTGGTCAGTGCGAAGTCAGCACCAAAGGTTGTCAGAAATTGTTTCATATTTGTCAATAAGCGTTAAGTATTGCTTCATCAATTTCTTGTAACAATGATTGTTTATTCTTATGAGAATTTGTCTTCTTAATAAGATTAGCCAACAACATAATAACGGTGTATTGAAGTTTCTGCAAGTTATCAATGTCAAAAAAAGTTTCTTTAGCATGATGGATTAAGTCACTTCTAACTTCATACATTGTTTTCAGTAAGCTAATCAAATGCTTTCTGTCAGTTGGTAGTTTAAAAACCAATTTGGAACAATACTTACAAACTGATTCAATAATCGGAGAGTTCTTATCAGATAGAAGAAGAGATTCAAGTATTGTAAAAAGTTCAACAATTCTCTGGTGCATGTTGTTATTAGAAATGGCATTACCATAACGCTTAATCCCGTTTATGATTAACTGTTCTAATTCTGTCCTTTCATCAGCAAGTGTCAATAAGAAATTGTGAAAGTCAGCAAGTTGTCTGCTAACAATTCGGTCCCACTCTTGGTCATAGATTTTGTGGTGTGAAGGAAGTCGATATGAGTTTATTGAGAATGTTTCTATAGTCGCACTAGGTCTTGTTAAGATTACTTCGTTCTGAACATTTTCTCTTGTTCGACTATCAATATCAAAACTTAATTTCATCGGAGGAAGGTCTGTTGTTTCAGAGCACATCTTTAAAATGTCAACAGCAAGCGAACATTCCTCTAAGGCTATTTCCTTTGCCTTTTCTCTTTCTGCACTTACAATGTATGTTGCGTAAACTTTCCCTTGATAATGACTTCTCATTTGTTCAAAAGGGTTTTCGTCTTTCTCCGGATGCTTGCTCTGATATTGTTTAGCTAATGTTTCAAAAAACTCTTTAGTAAAAAATTCAAATTTTACTTTGCCAATTTGAAATGGCTTGCCAATGTCTAAATAGAGCATTGAGTAATGAACTTTGAGTTCTTCAATTGAGTTTTGCATTTCGTCCAAAATGAAAGTAGAAAAGTTGCAGTCAGCTTTTTTCTGCTTAAATGTTTTCAGTAGCCACTCCAAAGATTTATGTTCAATAAATTCTTCACTCACTTTCGCGTTAATCTCTTTGTCTTTATAGATAGTTGCAATAAGTTTTTGAAACTCTTTGTAATTTGATTCATTCAATCCAATACACTTACCATTGTAACATTCTTTTACTGAAATGGTCGTGTTCAAAAGCGTTGTTGAAATTAAGGTAGGACTATCTATGACTTTATCTGTAAAGTCAAAGAGTATTTGATGTCCTAATGAACCTTTGTCAGAGTTTGGTTTAGTTTTTTTCTCATCAGTTTCTTCAAATAATTCCAAGATTCTGAAGGACTCCTTGTCAATATGTTCTTTCTTTTTTTCGTTAAAAGTCATTTTTCATCTTGTTGTAATCTGTCTCAAAAATGTTCTTTAGTTTGAAGTTATCACTGTCGCCATAGCATGACCGCTAACGTTCATATTAATCATTTTAAAATACTTAATCACTTTAAGATTGTAAATATAGAAAAAACAAATTGGAATATAAAACAAATGTTAACATATTTTACTTCATAAACTCCTTAATCTTTTTTATCCCAAAAACTCCTTAATCAACTTAACCTGTTTTGGAAGCAAAATTCTCAATCTCTTTTTACCGGGTGTCATGGCTAATAGTTCCTCTCTGATTGGAAGAATCCATGTGAAGATAGTTCTAGTCGTAGTCTCGTAATAGTCAGCTAGTTCCTGAAGGCTGTATGTCTGTTTGTTTTCCATACTTACAAAAATACGAACTTGTTTGACATAAGTAAAATGCAAAGGAGACACTAGTAGTGCAATCGCACCGAACACACAAGGCTTACTGATAATCAGCACTAACTTTACAACAAAAACAGATGACAGATTTATACATCGATTTGGAATGGTTTTCTAACCAGGAACTTTTTTTGGTAGGTTATGCTTACTCAATCACAAACTTCGGACAGCTTTATGATGAAAACCTTAATGTTGAAAATATTATTCAGATGCTCCAACCTGTAGATGGCTACATTTACTTTTATGGTCCTGATATTGGGATGCTCGAAAAATCTACTGGTCTCGATATTCGTAATAACTTCCGCTGTGTAAATCTGCTCAAAGTTTTTCGCGATATTATGCCTGGTATGGACTCATACAAACTTGCTTCTTTCGAAGAAATGTTTGAAATCAAACGCTCCCAGCGACAATACAAAACAAATATCTTCAAGCTAGTTGAAGATTGGCACAATCCTTATAAGAAGCAACATGTACTCAAATATAATATGGAGGATGTTGTAAATCTAGTACGACTAAAACGTGAGATTTTTGAGCTTTATGGGATTGGGGATGATTATTTGGAGGTGGTGAAGTGGTGAAGGGGGTTACGACATTTATAGCTTTATTTGACATTCAAGCTACAATAAAAAAGAGACTGATTCAAGTTTTGGATCAGTCTCTTGAGAAATCTGTCAAATTCAAATTTTTATAAAATTATCCCCGATGACATGCAAGAGAACAAATTTTACATCCATCAGCCTTAGGATATCCTTTTCTTTTTGCCTCTAAAACCGCACTTTGACAATTTGCATGATAGCCTAATTCCTCAAATGAATTCATTGTATTAAAATAATGACAAGTTTCTTCATGCACTTCATTATTTCCATTCGGATTATTTAAAGTGTTTTTGTTCATTCGATACTTTTTCATATTATTTGTTTTTTTGATTAACCTATTTAATACTGAGGCGTTTACTCGTTTTGCCCAAGAAATAGTCCTTCGATTAGTTTAAGATTTATTCTTATCAAATTCTTCATTAACTTTGTAAAACACGTATCTCTATTTCATATTAATACATGTTAAGTTTTTCAAGCCATCAGTTTTTCCAATTTTTCTTTCCATTTTTGCCAATCCGGCATTTCTTTTTGCTGTAGTTCTATAAATTTCTGATTGTGGTTTGGATGCACTAAGTGACATAATTCATGTACAATAACATATTCTATACAAGGCCTAGGGGCTTTTATCAACTCCGGATTTAATATGATTTTTCCCTTTGAGGTGCAGCTTCCCCATCTACTATTCATTTCTTGAACGTAAAGTGATTTAGGCTCCACATTGTACTTCTTAAACCTCTCTATCAATGGTTCTGCAAGCTCCCCAAATTTTATTTTTGCCCTTTCTTTATACCATTTATTTAAAAGCGAACCAGCTTTTTCTTTTTTTAAAGTGCATATTTCAATAAACCTACCTTTGTATTTGACTTCATTCTTTTTAGAATCAGTTATTTTTAACCTGTATTGTCTACCAAGATACAAATGTGTTTCACCACTAACATACTGTCGTTCTGGGGCTTTTGGGAAAAAGCCAAGGAAGTAATTTTGTTGCTTAATTATCCAGGGAGCTTTCTTGATAACTTTTTCTTTTATTTTTTCTATTGAAGTTTCATCAGGAGCTTTAACAAGCACATCCATATCTGGCGTAATAGTTATTCCTAGTGTTTTTCGATTTGAAAAACAAACTTGGAAATTAATTATTTTTGACCCAAATTGTACAGACTCTGTCATGACTTATATCTGATTTTAGCAACATCAACCAATTGTTCAGAAATATTATCAATTTTTTCAAAAGACATGCTTATGTTATACTTGTCTCTTACTTCATCAATAATGTAATCTCCAATCATAAGAATCATTCTTTTGGGAATATCGCTTCCAGGTTTCTGCCAGTCTATTACATTTAAATTCGTTATTATTTCATCCACTTTTAGTGCGATTTCAGCAGAAATGCTTTTCGTTAACATGTCATCCTGAAAATTCTCTTTTAAGTGCTCCGAAACTATGCCATAAAAAGCCTTTGCCACATCATTGTTCTCTAAAACTTCTGGGATATCAGAATCTGTCCTTGAAAGAACTTTTTCCATGATTTCATTAACTTTCTTCAGATACTGAGTTTCATTAATCCTCTTCTCTTCATAATCTTTAATTGTCTCTTTAAGCATTTCTGAAAACTTTTTATAAAAAGCTGGATCTTCCCCTAATTTTTCAGTAATATGCTTCGCTGTTCTAGACGCTATCTTGTCTGCTTTCGCAGCTTCACCAATTGTTTTTTCTACTTCCTTTTCAAATGCCTCTTTTTCAAAGATATTTACCAATTCAGTAATCGGTTCAACTTTATCTGTCTGTACATGGGTGTCTATGAGTTTCTGAATCTGTCCTTCATATTTCTTGTAATCGACGGCATCAGAATATCTTTGAATAACAGCTGACCTTAATTTCATAAAAAAAGCTAAATCTTCTTTATATCTGTCAATTGCTTTCTGTTCAGTGTTTTTGTGAAAATCAATAGAAGAAAGTGCGAGTTTTAATATTCTTGCAAATGCAGAAAGTTTATCATAAAACACAACCCTTATAGCTTCATCACGCAATAATATCTGGTATGCTTCTGCATCCTTTTTGTTTTGGATGGTTTTGAAAATATCCCATAAGTCTGAGTGCCTTTGTGGAAGTTTTTTTATTTCCTCATTGATATTTGTAAATGTTCCATCCAAATCATCTTTATCAAAATCATCAAAAGTAGAATATATTTCCAATGCTTCGTCTAAAGCACCAAGCACTCCATAATAATCAATAATATAGCCATAATCCTTATCAGGATAAATGCGGTTTACTCTTGCAATTGCTTGAAGAAGCGAATGTCCCTGTAGCTTTCTTGTTAAATAAAGTACCGTATTTCTGGGAGCATCAAATCCGGTGAGTAATTTATCTACCACTATAATAATTTCAGGCTGATCTGCATTTGTAAATCGATTGACAATATTCTTCTGATACTTTTTTGGTGTACCATGCTCATCCATCATCATTTTCCAAAACCGATTTACTTTGTCTGATGTTTCTCCATAAGCAGTTTCTTCGCCTTCTCTGTCGTCAGGAGGTGAAATAATAACCTCACTGGTTACCAATCCTATTTCATCTAGAAAATTCTTGTATTTGATTGCTGATTCTTTCGTCTGTGAGACCAACTGCCCTTTAAAAGGTGTTCCCTGGAAATTATTTTGAAAATGTTTGGTAATATCCCAACATATTGCATATATCTTTTGTTCTGCAATATTCAATTGGTCAGCTCTTGAGAATTTCTTTTTAAGGTCAGCTTTTTCATATTTATTTAAAGGCTCTGAAACCAATGTGAAAAAGTTATCCAATGCGGTTTCGTTTACTTTTTGATATGCATGCCTACCCTCATACAATAACGGAACAACAGCTTTATCTTTCACAGCTTTATCAACAGTATAGTCGTCTATAAGTGTTCCAAATTTAACTAAAGTACTTTTGTCCTTTTTGAATAAAGGCGTTCCTGTAAATGCAATAAAACATGCATTTGGTAGTGTTTTCTGCATTTCGATATTGAAGGTTCCATGTTGGGTTCTGTGCCCTTCATCAACTAATACAAAAATATTGTGGCTTTCGATAGGTTTTGATAATCTCTTTACCGCAGTTTCAAATTTATTGATAATTGTCGTAATAACTGCATCACTTTTACTATTTAATAAATCAACCAAGGACTGACCAGTGGACGCATTATTTACAGTAATCCCACACTTAATAAATGTTCCTGTTATTTGTTCATCCAAATCAGTTCTGTCAGTTACCAAGATGATTTTTGGATTCAGAATGCTTTTTTCTATGGCAATAGCCTGAGCAAGCATCACCATTGTTAATGACTTTCCCGAGCCTTGTGTATGCCATATTACCCCACCTTTTCTTTTTCCTTGCTCGATTTTAGTAATCTGCGCCATTGCTTTTTTTATGGCAAAATATTGCTGATATCTGGCTATTTTCTTTTGTCCATTATCAAAAACAATAAAATTATGTGTAAAATCAAGTAATCTTTCTGGATTACACAAGCCATATAAATAAATATCTTGCTCAACTACTTCAATTGAATCTTTTTCTAAAGAATCGAAATAGCTTCGCACGTACTTAAATCTGTCGCCAAACAATGAATCTTTAATGTCATCCTTCAGTTTACTGTTTTTTAAATTTATAAGACAATTATTATATTCCTGTTCTTTCTCTTTGTTTTTGAATTTTTCTTCCCAATGAGACCAGAACTTTTCCGGTGTTCCAATAGTTGCAAAGCTAGCATGATTAGTAGCAATACTTAAAATGCTTTGTGCATATATGTATAATGACCTTATCCCATCTTCATGCTGATTTCGCAAGTGTTGCGAAACAGCTTGCTGTATTGGCTCCTTCATGTCTGGTCGCTTACACTCAATAATACTAAATGGAATGCCGTTTACAAAAATCACAATATCCGGTCTGTAGTGATCCTTGCTTCCTGTACGCATTACATTATATTCTTCAGTAACATGATATACATTGTTTTTAGGATTCTGCCAATCAATATATTGTAAAGTAAAGCTTTTTTTATCTCCATCAATACTTTGTTCAAAAGCCTTGCCTAGGGTAAGCAGATTATATACAGCTTCTGCAGCTGAAATGTATCCGTCAACCATTGGTATTTCTTTTAATGCTCGAATTCCAGCTTCAATGTTACTATCGCTAAAAATGCCTGTGCGTGAAGATGATACTTTAATACTGTTAATTCTGTTCAATTGCACACGTAATACATCCTCAAGTAACACATTGCTAGTTTTGCTGAACCTCGCTTTTAACGCATCTTCTGGGGGCAAATAAGTGTAACCCATATTAATCAGCATTTGAAGTGCCGGAATTTGCGAAATATGATCTTCTTTGAATGATGGTGTGTTCATAATACTTGTTTTTACTTAGCGCAACAATAAAACATTTGCTTTTCGGTTTGATATTTGCTAACTTTGTAGTAATTATCAATGTTCTTTAGACTTAGTTTAGAATTGTTCAAGTTTAAAACATGACAATTATCATGTTTTGGGACTATATTATACTCTACTTTTGTATTGCTCATTCTACCACAATAGGAGAAAGGAGTTTCGAATCCCGATAATCCTTGAAGATTACCGGGATTTGCGGTTTTAATACACTTCATCTAATCTCTTTTTATATTTATTCTTAATTTGTTTTTCGCCACCTGGCTCATTCAAATAATAAGCAGAAATTAAGTAATAATCCAATTCGCTTCTCTGGGGTTCAAGAATAATTACATGATTTTCTTTAGTGTCGTAAATGTATGTTCTAACAACACTACCTCTATCTTTGGTACGATCTTCATAACTGAATATTTTTAAAATATCAGACTCAATTTCTGCTATGTGATGCTTTATCCAGTGTAATCTTCGTGACCGATCTATTTCAAAAACATTTCTTCTTTTTTTACCTTCGTCATCTATTATAGTTTTCTTGGTTAAATGATCGAAAAGAACGTCCATAGAATCAAGACCTTCTTTTTTTACAGGTCTTATTGTTTTTGTTCTGAATTTGAAATTATTATTATTTGTAATGTCTCTGTCAAATACTTTTCTTAATGATATAGTTCTTTGAATCTCACTATAGTGGGATAATTCTAAAAGCTCGGGGTATTTTTTTAAAAGATTAAGTGGCATTGCTTCTATTTAAGATCTATAAAAAATAAATTAAACTTATCATAATATTTTGGTGTAGTTTTATTGAGGGAGAAGTTACAGTGGCTTTTAATCTTATCTATAATTTTCATTTTTGATATCACCGTATTTTTACCTCTTAGCTCATAGTTTATAGCACCCATTATCAAATCTGTTAATTGCATAAATGAACTCTCATATGATTTAATGAACTGAAAATTCCTTATGGATGCATTCCACTTTAGTATTTCTTTTAGCTTTTCAAGCTTTTTGTAACTAATTGTGTCTTTTATATCAAGAT
Source organism: Bacteroidales bacterium (assembly GCA_028701945.1). Lineage (GTDB taxonomy): Bacteria > Bacteroidota > Bacteroidia > Bacteroidales > ML635J-15 > Bact-19. Next base: position 2,113 of record JAQVPT010000089.1, on the reverse strand, counting down.
ATATATTATAGTTATATTCTAAATTTATTTTATGATGAAGCAACTGGTAATACATTCTATAATAAAAATCATTGAATGTAAATTCTTTTCTGTCTTCATCTATTTTTGACTTGTCAACAATTACCGCTCTAAAGTTTAAATCAGTAGCAAAAAAGTAATCAATAACTTCTGCGTAATATGAATACTTACTATCTGACACGTTTGACCATTTTAACTCGCCTTTGATTTTATGCTTAGCTTTAAGCATTTTTAAATGAGCTTTGTGCTGATCTAACTGATTGTATGCACAGCTTACGTATGCGATAATCATATATGGTTCGTTATCACTCAATAAATGAGTACTTTCGTCGCAATAAAAATTAAAGGTTTTATTCATAATACTTATTTTTTATCTTTTGGTGGACAAGGATCATTTCCATGACTGTCTTTTCTTTCGATAGTCCCGTCTTTTCGGTGAATCACTAACTCTGAACTTTCTTGTTTAGATTTTTGTCTGGACATTGTTCAGCTTCCTTTTTCGTTTCGAAATTCTTAGAAGCTTTTTCTGCTCCAGCTTTTTTTGAGCTCCAACCGTCTTCGTTCGGAACTACGTGTCTTTCATTTTTCTTTGCCATATCTTTAGATCTTTATAATAAATAAGCTACTCTTTCATGTTTTCTTTTAGTATAATCTGTAATCCTCTTGTGTTAAAAGTATTACTAGAGGTATCAAAATCTACATATATTTCTTGCACATACTCAAAACCTTCTTCTGTCACATAATCTATTGAAATAACACCCCCTTGAGTCGGTATATTCCCAGAATAATTCAACTGAACCCCCATAATTTGCTGATTTCCAGAATTCCCAACAGTTAATACTGAATAATTATTAAAGCCAAGGCTTTTAACATTAGCATCATATGTTACTATATTAGAAATAGGATTACTATTAATAATATCGAGGCGAACATTTCCACCAGCCAAGTTAGTTTTTATATGCTGAAATGATAAACTAATAAAGGGTCTTTTTGAGGTTTTCTCTCTCATCATAGCCTGTGCATTTGACTTATTTAGACTTTTAACAATTCTTGTCAGTTTATTAATTTGACTCTCTTGTTGCTTATCCTTTAAGAAAAGGATTACAAATGCTGTAATTGCACCAGGAATAGCTATGATTGCTGCAATTGCCTGAATAATATCAGTCCAAGTAGGTTCCATTTTTTATAATTTATTTACTTTCATTAAAATCTCTAAAATCTTTAATAGTCTTTCTAATCTTTTTTGCATCATCCGAATTCTCAAGAAGAATTGATTTTTTATTATCTTCAGTCATTTTGTAACAATAAATGAATTTAGACTCTTCTACTCCATGTGAACGTTTATTAAGTTTTAACATTCCCAAATTTTGGAATATTTGCTCTATTTTAATTGCTTCATCCCGGTTAGTACATTCTGCTTTATATGTAGGGTTGCCGCTAGTATATTCGCCTTTTTGTAGATGTTCTGTTATGTTTTCATTATTTTCAATCAACCTTTGGTCTATATGTTTCGTTATGCCAATATAGTAATCACTATATCCACCTCTGTGTTCATCTTTAAAATCTTCGATTTCGTGAATAATGATTTCTGTTTCCATTTCGTATGTTTTTAAATAAATATATTAAAAAAATAAAAATCCAAATTACTATAAATTAATTTTTAAAACTAACCTCTTTTTTCCAGTCAACAATTGCTGCATCAATCCTTTTTTTTGCTCTTCTAGATAATTTTTTTTCTGCTTTAAAATATCAATTTCTTTGTCGGCTGATTGCAGTACTTTTGATATAGCTGTTTGCTCTTCTATATCTGGACAGGGTATTTTGACAGTACAAAAGTCGTCATAACTTATTTGTTTGCCGTCTCTAATACCAATGACTGCGACAGATAAACGTCCAATTAATTCATAAGATTTGAAGTAATGCTTATAAAATTCATCATTTATAATTCTTTTCGGCTAAAGCACTGTATATGCTGGACTTACAAGTCCTCGATAGTTTGAGTATTCCAATCCGCCTTGAAAAGAACGCAAACTAATAACAAAATCACCTTTTTCAACAAGCTTAAAACCTTCCGTTCCTGATGTCGGCATTGTTA
>JAQVPT010000088.1 GCA_028701945.1 Bacteroidales bacterium | reverse complement strand
CTGGATTAATTGCCTTTAGTACTGGCTCTTCGTGGGGAACAATGGCAATTATGTATCCGCTTATTTTGCCAGCAACATGGCTGCTATGTGGACGTGCAGGATTGCCTTATGATGCGTCTATCGGGATTTTTGCACATGTCGTGTCAACTGTAATTGCGGGTTCCGTTTTTGGCGACCACTGTTCTCCAATATCTGATACGACCATCCTCAGTTCTTTAGCATCATCTTGTAATCATATTCAACACGTAAAAACACAATTACCTTATGCAGTTACAGTCGGTCTTGTTACTTTGATTTTTGGAACTTTGCCTATTGCGTACGGTGTAAGTGTTTTTGTAGTATTTCCTGTAATGATTATGGTAGTTTGGCTAATAATCAGATTCTTTGGTAAAAAAACCGAAAATAAAATAAACATAAGCATATAATAATTGTTATTTTTGTCATAATGGAAATACTAAAACTTCTCATACCTGCTTTGATAATCCTAGTTATTGTTGTACTAGGACTTGGGGTAGGAATATTTTTTGGCAAGAAAAAGAAATTCCCTACAACTTCGATTAGTAAGAATAAAGAAATGGCAAAACGCAATATAACCTGTGCCTCGCACGATGAAAGACATGCTTGTGGTATTAAAGGCGGCTGTTGTGGAGGCGAAAATCATTAGATAGTCTTTGCAAGAAAACGCCAAATACTGCGTTACTCTCGTGTTGAAAACAGTTATTTGCAAAAGCAAACGCCTTGATTTTCAACACTTCGAAAGCCTTGTATTTGACGTTTTCTTATTAAAGACATAAAAATAAGGAGTTTTAGCTGCGCTGAGCTAGTAAACAGGTTCTTGCAGACAATAGATAAGACTTTTAGAATATATTTACTTAAATAATAAATTAATTTGGTTTTTATTTAAATGTAAAGTATATTTGTCTTTTAGTAAACTCAACTTTACAGACAATAACTTTACTAACAATGAATAAAACTCAGAAGGACTTAAACTTATTACCGCCAGTTTTTAAGAAAATTGCTTATGGAATAATGTTTTTAACTATCTTGTTTGCAATTCTTTCCATAGTAAAAGTATTAGCGATAGACAAACATATTGCTAAAACAATTTCAATGTCATTTTTTCTTATTGCTTTGTTATTATTAGCGATAACTCGGAGTAAAATAGAAGATGAATTAACTTTAAGAATTAGACTAAAAGCCTTTGCTGCTTCATTTATTTATGGAGTGGCTTTTGTGATAATTACACCATTTATAAACTTGCTTTTCGATGGTTCTTTTTTATTAGATGTTGGGGTGGAGCAACTCTTGATCAGTATGTTTTTATTTTATTTTATGATGATGTTTATAATGAAGAGGAGCAGATAGTGAAAAATAATATAAAAATACAAAGAGCTATAAAGGATCTAACTCAGGAAGAACTTGCAAATAAAATCGGTGTCTCTCGACAGACTATAAACTCCATTGAAACGAATCGATATATTCCGTCAACACTCTTGGCATTAAAAATATCGGAAGTGTTTGAAACAAATGTAAATAATATTTTTGAATTAGAGGAATCTGATTAACGATTTTGTTGTTTTACGACAAATTATTTGTACGGAACAGATTTCCAGTGAAAAGTATTGGATATTTGAGAAATCTAAACGAAAAAATCATTTTCTGTAAACTTATATCCGTTTAGTAACTCCTTTATTTTCAAGCGTTTCTTGCCCTGTATTTGAAGTTCTAATACATCAATAAAACCATCTTTTACCGCTACTTTTAAATATGTTTTATTGTCAGTAATTATAGTCCCGTTCTTATAATGATGTTCATCAATAATAAAAGAAGTCTCGTATAATTTTACTTGTGTCTTTTCTGGATTGTTGAGCTCTGTCCAAGCAGCAGGATAAGGAGACAAACCTCTAATAAGATCATTGATTCCTTTTGCAGGTTTTTCCCAATCTATGCGACAGGAATCTTTAAAAATCTTTGGTGCAGGATGTAAAGTGTCATTGATAAATTCTTCTTGTTTGTGCAGCTGGACATTATTGTTCTCAATTGCTTGAACAGTTTTTAAAACCAGTTCAGCACCAATATGCATAAGTTTATCATGCAAACTACCAGCATTGTCTTTAGGTTCTATCTCGATACTTTCTCTAAATAGAATATTGCCTTTGTCAATTTCTTCGTTAATAAAAAAAGTAGTAACTCCTGTTTTTGTATCTCCGTTAATAATAGCATGATTTATTGGAGCAGCACCTCGGTAATCTGGCAGGAGAGAGGCATGTAGGTTAAATGTGCCTAGTTTAGGTAGTTCCCAAACTTGTCTCGGCAACATCCTAAATGCTACGACAATAAATAAATCAGCATTGAGATTTTTTAGCTCATTTAGAAAATATTCTGATTTTAGTTTATCTGGTTGCAGTATTTTTAGGTTGTTTTCGAGAGCAAACTTTTTAACATCTGAGAATTGTATTTTTTTTCCACGTCCAGCAGGTTTATCTGCTGCGGTAACAACAGCTTTGATATTATAATTGTTATCAATTAGAATTTTTAGTGAGGAGACTGCAAATTCGGGCGTCCCCATAAAAATAATATTTGCTTTATTAGTTGTCATCAAGATCTAATTCGTGTCCCATTTTGTTCTTTTTAGTTTCGAGATAGAATCTGTTGTATTTATTGGGTTTTATTTCGATGTGTTGTGTTTCAACTATTTCAAGTCCATATCCTTTTAGTCCAGCTAGTTTACGTGGGTTATTGGATAATAACTCCATTTTACAAACGCCGATACTTCTAAGTATTTGAGCACCAACTCCGTAATCTCTTTCGTCGGGTTCGAATCCCAAATGGACATTAGCTTCAACAGTATCAAGACCTTCTTCTTGTAGTTTGTAAGCAGCAATTTTATTCATTAGCCCGATTCCGCGTCCTTCTTGGTTTAGATAAATCACAACGCCTTTGCCTTTTCGTTCAACAATTCTCATAGCTTCGTGCAATTGATTTCCACAATCACATTTAAGTGAACCGAAGATGTCTCCTGTAGCACAGCTTGAGTGAACTCTGACTGTAATAGGTTCGTCTGGTTCCCAAGTTCCTTTAATTAAGGCTACGTGTTCGAGACCATTGCTTTTTTGTCTAAATGGGATCATTTCAAAAAAGCCATATTTTGTTGGCAGTTTTACTCTTACTCCTTTTTCAATAAGGCTGTCTGATTTTAGGCGATATTTTATTAAATCCTCTATACTGATTATTTTAAGATCAAATCTGTCGGCTATTTCCAAGAGCTCTGGTAATCGGGCCATTGATCCGTCCTCATTCATAATCTCAACTAAGGCACCTCCTGGTTTTAAGCCAGCGAGACGAGTAAGATCAACAACCGCCTCGGTATGTCCACTTCGTCTTAATACGCCATTTTCCTTAGCCATTAAAGGGAAAATGTGTCCTGGTCGCCCTAAGTCGGAAGGCTTTGTGTGTTCATCAACTAGAGATTTAATTGTTTTAGCTCGGTCGCTAACAGAAATTCCTGTTGAACAGCCATCACCGTTTAGGTCAACCGACACTGTAAAAGGTGTTTCGTGCAAAGCGGTGTTTTTGCCTACCATTAAATCTAATTCGAGCTCTTTACAGCGGCTTTCGGTTAGTGGCGTGCAAATTAATCCTCGTCCGTATCTTGCCATAAAGTTGACAATTTCTGGTGTGATTTTTTCGGCAGCAACTACAAAGTCTCCTTCGTTTTCGCGGTCAAAATCATCTATCACAATGATTACTTTTCCATTTCTGATATCTTCTATCGCTTCTTCAATAGTGTTTAAAGACCTATTGATTTCTTTTTGTTGGTTTCCAGACATTTGTTTTAACTCCTTTCATCGCTTTAAACATTCCTATCAATAAAGCTAAATTCATTGACATAAAATGTGTTATAAAACGCAAAAATATATTATGTATTTTAATTTTTTTAAGTAAAAAGTCAGCTATTAGTAAAATAAAAATAAAATTATACGCCAGCAGCATATAAAAATAGAACTCGTAACAAAATGCGAGTAAAAAATTACTAATATAAGCAAAAATGATGAATAAAGGGGTAAGCCAACGTAATATCTTGTGAGATAAAAAACTAAATCCTAGACCAGTAAAAGGTGGCCACAATAGCTTTTTAAATTCCCATAAGTTTTGAAAGTTGCCTGTTGCTATTCTTATTTTGCGCCTAAATTCATCAGAAAGATTATTTGAAACATCTTCATAAACCACAGCTTCGAGACAATTGATAGCTCTGTATTTGTTTTCTAAAACTTTCATACAGATATAAAAATCATCGACAAGGAAATTTACAGGAACGGGACTATAAAGATGTGTTCTGATAGCAAAACATCCACCAAAAGGTCCCATCATTGTTCCCCACAATAGCCCTTCATAATTTTTTATCATAACTTCTCGTGAAATATATGATTTTTCTTGAATTGAAATGCCTTCTTTTTTGATACCGGTATTCGTCATTCTGGTATCGACAAGACCAATACGCTCATCGGCAAATGGCTTAACTAATTCTTTGATAGTGTTTTTATCGAACATTACATTAGCGTCAGAAAGAACGAGTATTTCTCCTTTTGCTTTGTCGATAAGTGCGTTTATTACATTCGATTTTCCTTGTCTTTCGGAAAAACTGATAAATTCGATTGACTTATGCTTATTTACATAATCTCTAACTATTTCATTTGTTTTATCGGTACTGTTGTCGGAACCGATTATAAGTTGAATTTTATCGGTAGGATAATCAGAATTAATTATAGTATCAATTTTTTCGGCTATTACATCTTCTTCGTTAAATAGAGACATTACAATCGAAACATTGGGCGTAAAATCTGATTTTTCATTAAACGATGTCTTGTTTTTACAAAATATTTTTAACAATAATGGATAAGCTACATAGGTATGAAAAACCAATGCAACACAAATCCATAATATTATTTGTAAAACAATCATGTGTTAATGTTTTTATGGTAAAACGCTGTAAGATTTTTAGCAATATTAAGATTGTCAAAGTTTGTGTTGACAAAATCAATAGCATTTGAGGATATTTTTTTATGCAGATCTTTATTAAGACAAATTTTCTCTAAATTTTCGTAAAAAGTTTGTGGATTATCTGCAATTAAGATGTTTTCTTCATGTGTTGTCGGAATTCCTTCAGTACCAATTGAAGTCGTGATAATACTTTTTCCTAAGACCATACCTTCGATGATTTTAATTCTCATTCCGCTGCCTGATAGTAGAGGAACAATCATTATTGACTTATCGTTGATAAATTTGTTCGCATCTTCAATTTCGCCTAAATAAACTATTTTTTTATCTTTCAAATACTTTTCAAAACGTTTAGGAGCATTTCTACCAGCTAGGTAAAACTCAAATTGCGGATAATTAGCTTTAAATTTTATCCACACATTGTCAATGAACCAGCGTATGCCTTCTTGGTTAGGTATCCAGTCTAAAGCTCCAATATGAAAAATGCCTGGGAATTTTGAATTTGTATCATCTTTAATATAATTAACCTCATCTATTCCAGTAGGTGTAACGTGAATTGGCTTGAAATTTCCTAAATCACTGTATTTTTTTCCGTCTCTTTCAGTTATTGGAACTAAAAAATCATATTTATTTAGATAATTGAGTTTGTAATTCCTGATTCTTTTCTTTAAAATGTTTTTATATCTTTTTTTGACAATATTTTTTTCATTTGAAGCAGCTCTTTGCCAAATTTCATGTTCGATATTGTGAGAACGCAGAGCAATTTTAGCGTTTGAGTTTTGTCTAATTGTTTCAATATATGGACATAGATATAGGCCTTCTAGTTGAACTAAATCATAATTTTCTGATTTTAATTCATTTTCCAGTTGAGTTTTGAAGTTTTCAGAAACAAAACGTTCGGCATTGTAAGGCTTTTTTGAGAAAATAAGATTGGTAAATAGTTCATTAAAACGAATGTCTGTATTTATAGGTACTATGATAAATTTAATTTTTTCGGTTAATTTAACTGGCAAGTCTTCGGGTTTAACAAAGTGCTTGCTAGTATTCATAGACAATATTGTAACCTGATTTCCGACATCGTTTAAAGCTTCGGCCAGTGCAAGACTTGCAATTGATCCTCCATCTCTCGGAGGGTATGGCATTTTATTGGTAATTATCAATATCCTCATATCTTATCCCACTATTATTCTATGCAAAGTAACAATAAAAAATTTAAACATCATTGCTTTTGTTTTTTTCTAAATAAATTTGTCAATTTTAGATAGAAATGAGGATTTATTCTCATCGAATCATTTGCGGTTCTATAAATTAAAAATACCCCAATTGGCACAAGAATAAAACTACTTATCCACATTCCTATTTCTGGTAATAAGACTAGCTCTCTAACTGTTTTTTCAAATGTTATTGATATCACATAATAAATTAAAAAAATGAACACTGAAATAATTACCGGTAAACCAAATCCTCCTTTTCGAATAATTGCTCCCAGAGGTGCACCAACAAGAAAAAAAAGTAAACAAGCAATTGAAAGCATATATTTTCTGTGCCATTCTATATCATGTCTTGCTATCCACCTTTTATATCCTAAAACCTCCAATTCGCTCACTTCAACATATTGTTTGGCCGCTCTACTATAATTTGAAGCAAAGTCGATAACTTTATTTTTTTGACTAACGTTTAAATTTTCAAAAATAGTATCGATATTTATTTCAAAGTTTGGGTTTGCGATAACTAGTTCTGCAACTGATGTTTGTGCTATTTGTTTTTCCTCCTCACTCTGATTTAGCCATTGTGCTTCTCCTTTAAAAAGTAAATATTTTTTTATAGTGAACCAAATATCGTTTTCACGCTCATGTAAACTATGTTTCAACGAATCGACAGCACGTTGCAGTTGGTGGTTGTTTAACATTTCGAATCCACTTTTAAATAAATCTTCGTTGCTTCTGTCTAATCCTAAACCATCAAGTTCTATATAAATTATTTGTTTTTTATATTTTGATTTTTGGTGTGTTCTTGTTTTATTACTTTTTTTCTTGTTTTTATCTAATTTTATATCTTCATACCGGTAGCCGTCAAAAAGCTCCATTATAAGAACTGTTTTATCTTCGGTAATTTTTATATTGCCGGCTTTTGCGGTAGTTACATTATTGTTTCCAGAAAGATTTCTGTGGTCATAAATGAGAACTCCTTCGAGTGAGCTGTTTTTACGGTGTTTGTGATCTACTTTGATACTCAAATTATCAACTGGCTCGGTAAAAATGCCATTGCGAATATTTACTTCGGGCCTTTGTTGTTGAATACTAAACAGTAACGATCGCATTTTGAGGTTTGTGTATGGTAATAAATTATTTGAAAAGTAAAATGCTCCGAAACTGATTATGATATTAAAGATTAAAAGCGGATACATAATTCTATATAAAGAAATTCCGCCCGATTTCATTGCAAAAAGTTCATTCCTTTCCCCAAATCCGCCAAAAGTCATAATTGTAGCTAGTAGAATTGAAAGCGGTAAAGCTAAAGGGACTAGTGTAAGTGATGCGTAAAATAATAGTTCTAGAATAACAGTCCATTCTAATCCCTTGCCAACTAGGTCATCGATATACTTCCATAAGAATTGCATCAGTAGCAAAAATACACATATAAGAAATGTGACCATCCACGGACCGATAAAAGACTTGACGATATATTTATGTATTTGTTTAAACATGTCTAAATTTATTGACATGCAAAAGTAAAAAAAATAGTGGTCTTTTTATGCTCCGAGAATATGTTTTAGATTATTTATTTGCGATTCCCAAAGTTCAACAGTTTCCTGTTTCTCATCATCTTCGGCAAAATCGGTAATAATAAGAGCTATCTCATTTGTTACGTCGTGGGTTTGGATTCTAAATTCAAAATACGTGTCATCATCATTATCAAGCCATCGAAACTTTGCATAGCATAAGTCTTTTTTTCCTAGCAGCTCTGCCTTTTCTTCAGCACCTTCCCAAATAAAGGTAAAAATATTGTCTTTAACTAGCACATCGTCAGCAAACCATTCACTAAGACCGCTCGGTGTACTTAAACGGTTGTATAAAATCCTCTCAGAAGAGTTAAATATAAATTCTAATTCTATTTTTGTCATAAAATCATTATTAGATATCAAAAACAAGGTTGATAAGCAATTAAATCTTTGGCAATTTATGAAAATAAAAATTAGTTTACAAACTTTATTTGATATTTGATAAAATTAACTATTTTTGCAGTCCGTTTACAAAAATAAACGTAATTGGAATAATGGCGAGGTAGCTCAGCTGGTTAGAGCGCGTGATTCATAATCACGAGGTCGGCGGTTCAAGTCCGCCTCTCGCTACAAACAAAACAAATCAAAACCGCTTTTGCGGTTTTTTTTTTAATCAATAATCTAAATTTATTTCAGATTTTAAATACTCCTTAATTACAACCCGCAGGGAGAGTTGTTTTGTTTGTAAGCTACCCCCATTGGAATCACGTAAGTAAATTGGTATAATCCTGTTTTTTTTAGTCACCCGCAAATTCATTAGTATTGTTATTCGTTTGCCAGCAAAATGCTGAAAAAAAATAATTGTTTTTGTGTCTTCGTTAAAAAATATTTTAGTTGAGGGCTAAAAACTTTATCAGAGACAATACAATAGCGCTTATAAAAGTGCTTTTATTATGAAATTGCTCTTCGATAGATTGTTTATGTTTGTGTCTTACATCCAATTGAAATTTCGAGAAGTGCACCGAAATAGACTTTATTGAGGGATAAGTTATGTGGTTTTGTAATGTTATTTTTTTAATCTTGTCATCTTTTCGGGATTTTTCAATAGTTATTATGGGATCAATAATGTATTTGTTATTATTTTTTTTAATTTTGGGTTTAATAAATTTCTAAAATACAAAATATTATGAAAATACGATTTATTGGAGCAACACACGAGGTTACGGGAAGTAAACATTTAATTACTACAGATGCAGGGAAAAAAATACTGTTAGATTGCGGTATGTTTCAAGGTAAAGGCAAGGAAACCGATTCTTCAAACAGAAATTTGGGATTTGAGCCACGCGAAATAGATCATATTATTTTAACACACGCTCACATCGACCATTCCGGTCTGATACCGTATTTATATACACTCGGATTTGAGGGATCGGTAATATGTACAGACGCTACTCGAAATCTTTGCTCGTTGATGTTGCCAGATTCTGGTTTTATTCAGGAACATGATAATAAATGGTATAATAAAAAACTGGTAAAAAAGGGATTACCGCCTGTAAAACCGATTTATACTCACGACGATGCAGTTGCTGCGATGAAATTATTTATTAGTACAGCTATTAACCGTAAATTTTATATAGACGAAAATATTACTGTGGTATTTACGAATGCTGGACACATGCTCGGAAGCGCTGTTGCAAATGTCAGTATAAAAGAAAACGGTAAAGTAACAAACATTGCTTATACTGGAGATGTTGGTCGTCCCTCGAATAGAATTGTTAAACCGCCTGCTCCATTTCCACAGGCAGATATTCTTATTACAGAATCAACTTACGGAGATAGAATTCATGATCCACATCACGAGTCGGAGGACGCATTGTTAAAAATTGTGGTTGATACTTGTGTTAAAAAAGGTGGAAAATTAATAATCCCTTCATTTAGTGTCGGAAGAACTCAGGAAATTGTTTTATCACTTAATAACTGGTTTAATGATGGCAAACTGCCAAATATTGATATTTATGTTGATAGTCCTTTGTCTGTAAACGTTACCGAAGTTTTTAAAATGCACACAGAGTGTTACAATAAAGATTTGCGTCAAGTTAAGGCAAGTGATCCTGATCCTTTTGGTTTTGAGAGATTACATTATATTAAGCAGGTAAACGACTCTAAGCGACTGAATAAAACAAAAAAACCATGTGTGATAATTTCAGCTAGCGGAATGGCTGAGGCTGGACGTGTTAAACATCATATTGCAAACAGTATCGATGACCCCAAAAATACTATTCTTATAGTTGGGTATTGTGCTCCTACAACGCTTGGAGCAAGATTGCAAAAAGGAGATGCCACAATTTCGATATTTGGTGTAGAACATCATATTAATGCTGATATTAAACGCCTTGAGTCTTTCTCTGGTCATGGAGATTATGTCGAGATGGCAAACTTTCTTGAATGTCAGGATAAAGATAAATTAAGCAAAATATTTCTTGTTCATGGAGATATTAAAGCTGCAGAACATTATAGAGAATATTTAATAACAAAAGGCTTTAAAAATATCGAAATACCCGAGAGAGATTACGAGATTACTGTTTAAAATGCTTTGATTTTAGTTTCGTATTGACAATTGTTAGAGTAACGTGCCATTTTTTAATAAATTGATTGATGGAATATATTTGAAAGATATTGATTCCTTTTTGAGATTTTGAAAGAAAGATAATTATCATGCAAAACCTTTAATAACTTATATAGGAGTAAAAAGTAGCAAGTAATATATACAATAGCTGGTAAATATAAATAAAATAGCTCTCGAAAAGTTCATTTAATCTTAAAAAGGGTAGTCGGATTTGTACGTATGATAAAAATAGTAAAAAACTAAAACTAGGTTAGCATAATGATAGATTGTTTTACTGCTATTGATTTTGAAACTGCCCAAGGATATCGTTGGAGTATTTGTCAGGTTGGACTTGTTCGGGTTGAACATGGAATAGTTACCAAAGAAATAAATTTATTAGTGCAACCGCCTGATAATTATTATTGTGCTAAGTTTATTGATATTCATGGAATTACACCACGAAAAACCTTATATGAACCGACCTTTGATAAGGTGTGGCACATAATAGAACCATTCATAAAAGATCAGATAGTTGTTGCACATAACGGTTTATCTTTTGATTTCCCAGTTTTAAATAAAACACTTGAGTATTACGGAATGCAAGCACCCGATTACGAAAAACAATGTAGATACCGCATTTTTAAAGATAATCTAGCTTCATTATGCAATTATTACAAAATTCATTTAAATCATCACGATGCTTTGAGTGATGCTAAAGCTTGTGCAGAATTGTTTTTAATTCATTTGAGAAATAAATAAATTGTTTTGGGATGCATGATGGGAAAGATTATAGGGATTTTTTTTGGATATGTTTCTTTTATTTCGTCATATCAGAGAGGGGATAAAAATTAGTTTTGTCCTATGCAAAAAAGCAACAACATTCTAAATGACAGAAAAATGATTAAGTTTGTAAATTAAACCATAAGGAATAATAAATGAAAGAAAAACTGACAAT
>JAQVPT010000087.1:1749-11300 GCA_028701945.1 Bacteroidales bacterium | reverse complement strand
TTAGTAACCCCGTCATTTACGACAGGAGTCAAGAAACATAATCAAAAAAAATAACTATCGCAAGTATTAACCCCGTTCCTCAAGACGAAAATTAAGGAACATAATAAAAAAGAATGGCTATCGTAAGTATTAATCCCATTCCTCAAGACGAAAGTTAAGGAATATAATAATAAGGAATGGCTATCACAAGTAGTAACCCCGTCCTTTAGGTCGGGGATGGAGAACATAAACGAGAAAAAGGGCTTTAGCCCTGACAATAATGAAAAATCCATAAAAAGAAAAGCGACATCTCGCTTTATGATTTTAGCGGGGCATAGATGTATAATTCAAAACCATGCTCAGTAAATATATTTGTAAAATACTTATCTACTTTTTATCGATACAAAAAAACAGAAATCTTAGTGTCAAAGTCAGCAAAAAACTAAATTAATATAAACTTTTGTCAGACATTTCAAGACCAATCAGAGTTTATCTAACAAAAATCTTCCCCTCTCCTATTTTTAGGCAATTACCAACATGTTTTGCATTAACTATACCTGCTTTTTGCAAACTATCAATCACATTATCTTTTTCGGATTGAGGAACAGTAAACAAAAGTCCTCCAGATGTTTGGGCATCACAAAGCATAATTTTAGAAATTTCTGACAGAGGTTTTTCCCAAACAACATGCTTAGAGAAATATGATAAATTATTTGCACTTCCACCTGGAATAATTCCCGCCGTTGCCATTGCCTCTGTTTCAGGGAAAAATGGAACAGTATCGCTAAATATTTCAACATCCATTGCTGATGCGACACTAACCTCGCTCAGATGTCCTATAAGACCAAAACCTGTAACATCTGTACAAGCATGAACAGAATAATCAGCAATTATCTCAGCAGCTTTTTTATTTAACTCACTCATTGAGTTTATAATCAAGGTTTTTGTTTTATCCGACAACAAACCGCGTTTTAAAGCAGTAGTTAAAATACCGGTTCCAATTGCTTTTGTAATAATAATTGCATCACCTGCTATTGCACTAGAATTTTCCCAAATTTTATCGGGACTAACTACGCCACTAACAACCATTCCGTATTTCGGTTCGGGATCATCAATAGTATGACCACCCAAAATGCTTATACCAGCTTCTGCTGCTTTGTCGGATGCACCTTTCAATATTTGTTGTAAAACCTCCATGGGCAACCTGTTTGACGGAAAACCGACAATATTTAACGCAAACAATGGCTTTGCTCCCATTGCATAAATATCACTCAACGAGTTTGCAGCTGCAATTGCTCCAAAATGATATGCATCGTCAACAATTGGAGTGAAAAAGTCAACTGTCTGAACCAAAGCAGTAGTCTCATTTATTTTATAAACCGCAGCATCATCAGAATTTTGGGTATCAATTAATATATTTTCATCATGCCATATTGGAATGTCTTTAAGGATTTTCTCAAGTTCCTGCGGTCTCAATTTACAAGCACAGCCTAATCCTTGGGTAAATTTTGTGAGTTTTATTGCACCAACATCTATCTGAGTTTCAGTATTATCTTCACCCTCAGAGTTTTTTAGTTTTTTAACAATTTCTGAGATAATTCTAACTGCATCATGAATCTCCTCCTCTTTTGTTTGGCGACCAACTGAAAAACGTATTGTTCCCATAGCAAAAGACTGTTCAAGTTTTATTGCCGTCAGTACTGGCGAAACATCTATTGAATCGGTATGACAGGCAGCTCCAGCGGAAGCAGCAACTCCATTTAGTTCCATTTCGGACAATAAAACATTTGCCTCAACGCCATAAAAACTAAGGTTAAGAGTATTTGCAAGTCTCAATTCGGGATGTCCGTTCAGCTTGATATTTTTTAGCCTGCTATTTAATTCGGAATGCAATAAATCTCTCATATTTTTTAAATGAAAGATGTTTTTTTCAATATCACGTTTAATAATTTCGCAAGCTTTGCCGAGACCGACAATTTCGAGTACATTTTCTGTTCCTGCACGCTTATTTTGCTCGTGATCAGCACCATGAATAAGTTTTTCGAGAACAATTCCTTCTTTTATAAATAAAACACCTATTCCTTTTGGAGCATATAATTTATGACCTGCAATCGACAATAAATCGACACCAAGTTCCTTAACATTAACGAGGCACTTCCCAACTGATTGTGCCGCATCGCTATGAAAAACGATATTAAAACTCTTGCAAATTTCAGATATTTCTCGTATTGGCTGTATAGTTCCTATTTCATTGTTTGCGTGCATAACCGAAACCAAAATAGTCTCTGGACAAATTGCAGCTTTTAATTCATCTAATTTAATTATTCCATATTCATCAACTGGGATATAAGATATTCTAAAACCTTTAGTTTCGAGATATTTACAAACTTCAAAAACAGCTGGATGCTCAATTACTGATGTTATTATGTGTTTACCTCGATGCTCATTTGCAAAAGCATATCCTTTAATTGCGTAGTTATTTGCCTCACTCCCTCCACTTGTGAAAATAATTTCAGAAGATTTGCAGTTTAACATTTCGGCTACTTGCCTTCGGGCATTTTCGACAGCTATTTTTGTTTTTGCACCATAACTATGAGAACTCGAAGGATTACCAAAAAAGTCGACAAGATAAGGCTTCATCGCCTCTACTACTTCCTTGTCTATTGGTGTTGTCGCATTATAATCAAGATAAATACCCATTTTTATAGTTTTTCAACAAAATTAGTAAGTAATTCGGAAAAAGGTTATAAAGTAGTTTATATTTTCATGGCAAACGCATACTTTTAATGCAAAAAATCTAATGTCATGATTTTTGGTTTGCTAAAGCACCAAAAACACATGCCAAAAGAGATTGTGCTCTAGATTTTAACCCATGACTTTCACTACGTTTGGTCATGGGTTAAAATAATTGAACCTTTCAGGCTCAAAAAGTTTGTGTAATTCGTTGTGTTTGCAGCACGATAAGAGTATGAGTTTGCCCTGTTGATATTTTTAGCTTTCAGTTTACTTTGCACTACTTCATCTTCGAATAACTCGAAGATGAGATTGTGTGTGGGAACTAACTAATCACTCGATTGCGAGATTGAGTACTAATCTGTTCTTCGAGTTACTCGAAGAACAGCATTAGGCGATAAACTCGAAGTAGAAATTACACGGGCGAGGGGAGTAAAATAATCAGTTATTTTTAATAAAGCACCTCACTTCATCTTCGAGTAACTCGAAGATGAGATTGTGCGTGGGAATTAACTAATCACTTGATTGCGAGATTGTGCGTGGGAATAACAGAATCTATTGTATAAAACTATAAGTTATTGTAGTTTTTTTGCAGACATCAAATAAGATTTTGCCAAATCAATCAACTCCTTATCAACATCAAGGATTTCGGCAATTCGAATTGCCTCAGTTGGGACAGTATCATCTTTAACCTCCATAAGCGAATAATCCATAAAATCGTTAATGTTTTTTACAGATATTTTCTCAGCATTTGATTCATCTTTAAGTCCTTTAACTCGCAAACGACGGCAATCCGATTTTATACCGCTATAATGTGTTGTAATAACCGTGTCGAGTTTATATTTTTTCATAATATCAACAAAAGCAGAAACGAGGGCTTTTCCCTCATCTGGATTTGTGGTACGTGCTAATTCATCAACAAGTGCAAGAATTATTTTTCCTGATTTGGCTTTTTCAATAATACTGTTGATGTTAAGAATTTCCATTGCAAAAGATGACAAACCATTGTATTCAGTGGCACTATCACCAATGCTTAATATTACATCATCCACAATTTTTATTTTTGCTTCTTTGGCTGGCACATAAAACCCAAACTGAAACATAAGTTGGCTAAGAGCTAATGTTCTAAGCAACACTGTTTTACCCGACATATTTGCACCAGTTATCAATACTGGTTTTTGGTCTAAGCTAATATCAACAGCCTGAAAATCCTTATTTTGCTCTGATAAAATAGATTTAATAAAAGGATTAAAAACCTGCTTATACTCAGTAACAGTATCGGCAATTAGTGGACTACACAAATTAAGTTCATCAACAAGCATAGCTTTTGCTATCAAAACATCTAAATGAGCTATCCTATTAAAATTGATTTTAAGATACCGTGAAGAATCGCTAAGTTTACGTGATAATCTTGCTCTAATTGTGTCCTCAATTTCAACACATTCTTGCCTTATTAATTCAGCCTTTTCTGGATTTTCATCTCGTAATTGCTGTTGCATTTTGCGAAGCTCTGACAATTCCTTACTATAAGACGAGTAAACATAAAAAGAGGATTCTCCAGCATTATCAGGATCAAGAAGGTCTATCACTCCACTAAGATCATGCAATTCAAAAATATCAAATCCTTTATCACAAAGTATATCGCAAACAGATTTTGAAATTTGAGCAAACTTTTTGATTTCAAATAGCTGGATGTCATCTAAAACAAGTTCTTTTTCAAGGTTGCTTAATGTTCCAGAAATGTTATTAAGATAATGCAAGCGCAAACTTAGATTATCTATATCTGCATTAGATAATGAGTTTTTTACAAAATTGATAGTATAATTGAGACACTGTAATTCAATTTTAATGTCAAATGGATTATTAAGAAATTTGCATTGCAATAAATAATCTCTACCTGGGATTGAAGATATTTTCAAATTGTCGAATATAAATCTCAGTCCTTCATTATTTTTAATATAGTCTTTAAAATTCTTCACTTGCTATTTTTTTAATGTCATAAACTGGCAAATTTAATTTTTGGGATAATAATGCCCGTAGTTTTTCAGAATCAAGCAAAAAACCATTTGGCGCCAACGGGTTTACACAAACTGCCATAAGATTAGTTTTAAGCAATACTTTTATTTTTCCTCCCTTATCTAAAAAAGAATTTAAAGAATTTTGACCAGCAAATATTCGTGTAAAATCTCTAACAATAATCTCAGTTTTGTCGATATTTGCCTGTACCCGAAGTTTATCGAGTACTTTGTCATTGAGTACTCCACTTACATAAATTCGATTTCCATACTCAAATAGATTACCAACTGACTTATCGAGCAAGAAAACCGAAGGAATATTCAAATCGTGTATATTATTACTGTCATCTATCGCCCACAAACCACTTTCAATTCTTAATAAAGTATCGGCAATATCTGATTTCCATTGTCCCAATTTTATCAAATCGTATAAATATGCAGTTTTTTTAACAAGTGTTTGCATATTCGCCGAAAGTGCAGCACCAGTAGTGAGAATCATACTTTCGGTAACTGATGGTGAACCAAAACTTTTACGTGACAATGCTCCGTCAACAAGAACAATATCAGGATTATACGATAATAATTCTGCAATTATTTCTTTTAGCCAAACAGTTTCAGGAGGTCCAGAGAATATTAGTTTTCCTTTAGATTTAGCTTTAGCGGTTATTAGTCTGCCTAATGATGTTCTCCTGTTAGACACATTAAGTATCTCAGCATCAATAGTTTTTGTGGCAAAATGTTTGTCAGAAGTAACAAAGAAAGAATTACAATCAAGTTCTATTTCTGGTTTCCTAGTATTTGTAACCTGATCAAGACTTTCGCCATCAATTCCAATTGAGGTAATGGCAGGAATTTTATTTTGCTCTGCCAATCTTTTTAAGATATAATTTAAGCACTCTGTTTTGCCGGTATTTTTCTCTGTACCGACAATCGAAAGACTTTTGTGTTTTAATATATCATCTATAAATGGCAATCAACAATTTTTAAAATGTCAACAAAACTTTAACTTCTCAATAATTCAATATCTACAAATCCTTGTCAAAATAAATCTCAATAAGTGAAGAGGAATAAGTCCATAAACAAACTCCAAATTCTGTTCGGATTTGGAGTTTTATAATTTACGATTTATGTCTTTTTTTCCTTGCTAAATATTGTGGTTCAAGAGATAATTTATCACCACGCAACAAAGAAGCAACTCCTTCATTTGGGGTTGTTTTCTTGCAGTCATCACACTCACAATTATCAATATAATTATCTGGTTCTGTATAAGTAGTAATAACCCCTTCGAAGTTACGTAACACTACTTTCCCAGGACTTTGAGAGATAACATAAGTAGGCATTACAGGTGTTTTTCCACCACCACCAGGAGCATCAACAACAAAAGTTGGGACAGCAAAACCTGAGGTATGTCCACGTAAGTTTTCGATAATTTCAATTCCTTTTGAAACAGGAGTTCTAAAATGCTCAAGTCCCATTGATAAATCGCACTGATAAATATAATAAGGTCTCACTCTAATTTTGACAAGATCTTGCACAAGTTTTTTCATCACATGCACACAATCGTTAACGCCTCTAAGTAGAACCGATTGATTTCCAGTAGGAATACCAGCATTTACAATTTTTGCACAAGCTTCGGTTGACTCATCAGTAATCTCTTTAGAATGATTAAAATGAGTATTTAACCAAATTGGATGATATTTTTTGAGCATATTCACGAGGTCGTCTGTAATTCGTTGAGGACAAACAACTGGAGTACGAGTTCCAATTCTAATAATCTCAACATGCGGTATTGCTCTAAGTCTCTGAATAATGGATTCTAACATTGTATCAGAAACCATCAAAGCATCACCACCCGACAATAAAACATCTCTAACCTCTGGTGTTGCAGCAATATAGTCAATTGATTTTTGTATTCTTTCCGAGGGAGAAGCTTTGTCTGTTTGACCCGCAAATCTACGGCGCGTACAATGACGACAATACATAGAGCACATATCAGTAATCAAAAACAGCACTCTATCTGGATATCTGTGAGTAAGCCCTGGTACTGGCGAGTCTTCGTCTTCGTGCAAAGGATCCAAAAGGTCGGCAGCCGATTGATGCGTTTCCAAACCAGTGGGTATTGCCTGTTTACGAACTGGACAACTACGGTCATCAGGATCAACAAGACTAAGATAATATGGAGTAATAGCCATGCGAAGTGTCTGCAATGATTTAGCAACACCATCTTCCTCCTCTGGAGTTAAATTGATGTATTTTTTTAATTCATCAAGAGTTTCAACTCGGTTTTTTACCTGCCATTTCCAGTCGTTCCACTGTTCATCAGTAGCATTTGGGAACATTTTCTTTCTGCCTTCGTTTATCATAATATCTAAATTTTAAACATATAATTTTTCAAATAAAGCTCTAATTTCAGCCGACTCTCGCAATATGCTCAAAGTAAGATTTGCATGTCCTTTTGCATATCCGTTACCAACAATCAGATTTATATCTTTTCCAATACCTTCGGCACCAAGAGCTGCTTTAGTAAATGATGTAGCCATTGAGAAGAAATAAATCAAACCTTGTCCTTTAGTAATAAGAATTGAGGTCATTTCTGTGTTTGGCACATTAACATTATTAATAACGACTTCGCAGCCCCTTTCTCCAGTTATTTCAGTAACTTTTTTATAAACAGCCATTACGTTTGTAGCGTCTTCGACAATAACGTGGTCGGCGAGTTTCATATCTCTAATTCGTTGTGCATTTTCTTCGGAATATTCTACAACTATCACTTTTCCATAAGGACCAACATTTTTCATTGCCTGATAACAACATAAAATTCCCGATTTACCACCGCCACCGATAATACAAACCGTATCACCCTCTTTCACTAATCTGTCAACCTGTGCTGGAGCACCAGCGACATCAAGTGCAGCGAGAGCCAATTTTTCTGGAATGTCGTCTGGCAATATTGCAAATATACCCGTTTCGAATAAAATCGCTTTTCCTTTAACATCTATTTGATCGCTTGAAGGGTCGAGTTTAACAATTTCATCGATTTTCAACGGAGTAAGAGACAGAGATACCAAAGTAGCTATCTTTTGACCTACTTTTAATCGTTTATCCGAAAAGTTTGGTCCAATTTCACGCACAATTCCAATAAGCATACCGCCAGAACCTGTAACAGGATTTTGAATTTTCCCACGTTCTTCAATAATTGCGAGAATCATTTGCTTCATTTTTTGAGCATCTGCTCCACAGTCTTTTTTTATTTGGGTATAACTTGCCGAGTCAATATTCAGAGTAATTACGTCAATCAAAACTTCATTATCATAAATACTCATTGTATTATCCAGCTTTTGAGCTGGTTGAGGTAAAGTTCCTTTTGGTTCTAAAACCCTATGTGTACCATATCTACATCCTTTATTCATTCTTCATTTTGTGCAGTGATAAAATTCAACAATATCACTATTCTTTTATAGTTTATTCAAATCAGGTGGTTCAGCAAAGCCTTCACCACCTGATATTCTTTATTAGCTCAGATTATACACAATTGCGTATAAATTCAATTCGGTTATGCGTATAACTCTGTGAATATTTTTCTAAGTTTTTCGCTTTCTTCAAGTAGTGCCAAGGTAATTTCGGCATGTCCTTTTGTATATCCGTTACCAACAATCATTGTAACATCGCTTCCTACTCCTTCGGCACCCAAAGCTGCTTTTGTAAAAGATGTAGCCATTGAGAAGAAATATACCAATCCTGAATCTTTTGTACAAAGTATGCTAGTCATCTCAGTATCAGGGATATTTACATTATTGATAGTAACGTCAGCCATCTGTCCACCTGTCAATTCTTCCATTATTTCAAGAATTGCAACAGGTTGAGTAGCATCACCAGAGAACACGTGATCGCAGAAACCTAGGTCTATAAGTCTTTTAGTACTTTTTTCGCTATGGCAAAAACCAATAACATTACCAGTTACACCAGCACGTTTTTTCGCTTCATAACAACATAACATTCCTGATTTCCCACCAGCACCAATAATCAAAACGGTATCGCCTGGTTTAACGAGTTTTGCAGTTTGAGCAGGAGCACCTGCAACGTCAAGAGCTGATAAAACAAGACCTTCTGGCATTCCTTTTGGAATTTTAGCATATATACCGCTTTCAAACAATATTGCTTTTCCATCTATATCAACTTGGTCAATATCAGGACGAATATCTTTAATTTTATCAATTCTTAGTGGTGTAAGCGATAAAGAAACTAAAGTAGCAATTTTATCTCCTTCTTTAAGATCTATTTTGCCTTTAAGAGCATCACCGATTTTTTCGACAGTACCTAAAAGCATACCACCAGAACCAGTTACTGGATTACGATGTTTTCCTTGTTTTTCAACAATCCCCATCATTATTTCCGCAATTTTTGCTTTATCTCCACCAGCTTGTTCTTCAATTTGAGTAAAACTTGCAGAGTCAACATTTAAAGTTTGTACATCGATGAGTATTTCGTTATCATAAATCTCATCCATGTTATTATCTAATTTATTTGCTGGTTGTGGCAAAACTCCCTTTGGATCAATCACTCTATGTACACCGTACTTATTTCCTTTTTTTTGCATTTTTTATAAAAGTTAATTTGTTATAAATTATTGTAAATTAAATTGCTTTAAGACCTAATATTTGACGAGCCTCAGCAGACGTTGCGATTCCTCTCCCTAGTTCTTTAGCCATTCTAACTACTTTCGCAACTAATTCGCCATTTGATTTTGCTAGAACTCCTTTTTCAAGATAAAGATTATCCTCGAACCCAACCCGAACATGTCCACCCATAGCAATTGCAGGTGCT
>JAQVPT010000087.1:0-1739 GCA_028701945.1 Bacteroidales bacterium | reverse complement strand
TAGCTGTCCAAGTTGAGCCTTCTGGAATAGCATTTACCATCCAAGAAAGATTTCCAACTGTTGCTGAAGTACAACCGAGTACACCAAGAACAAAGTTAAATTGCATAGGTGCACCTGGTGCCTGTCCTTTTTTTACCAAATGGACTATTGTATCAAGATGTCCCATTTCAAAACATTCGTATTCTGGTTTAATGTTGTTTTCCATCATTCGTTTGCCAAAGGCTCGCATCATGGGCAATGTATTCTCAAACACTTCGTCACCAAAGTTACAAGTACCACAATCAAGGGTAGCCATTTCAATTGGCAACTCTGTAGGTTGTAATCGCTCTTCAGCTGTCATTCCTACTGCACCGCCTGTTGAAGGAATAATAATAACATCGGGGCAAACTTTTAGAATTGCATCGATACATTCTTTGAAACGTGCTTTACTCTGAGTTGGAGTGCCATCATCCTCGCGGACATGCAGGTGTACAATTGCAGCACCAGCATCAACAGCTGATTTAGCTTCTCTAACAATTTCTTCAACAGTGTATGGTACCGCAGGATTATGCTCCTTGGTAACCTCTGCACCACATATGGCAGCTGTAATAATTAGTTTTTCCATCTTTATTCTTTTAATTATTTAATCTTTTAATATATCTAACCTGTTTTAATAAATTTAACTAAATATATTTCTTCAACTCGCCCAATGATTCTTCAATCATATTTACTGCATGTTGTAAATCTTCATCGGTATGTCTATAAGCAATATATCCGTGATGGAATGGCTGCAAGAAAACGCCTCTACGTATCAGTTCTGTGTAAAAAGCAGGGCGAAGTTTTTTATACAAGTTTTGTGAGTCTTTATTAAATGTTATAAATGGCATTAATGGAGCTCCAGAGAGTTCAATATCCCACTCAGATTTTTTAATGATTGCTTCAATTTTATTTCCAAAAATAGTTCCTTTTGCTTTGATGACATCAAGAACATTGTCTCTTTCGAGAATTTCGATAGTTTTTAATGCAGCAATCTGCTCAAGACTATTGGGGAAGAAAGTTGAAGATAAGAATACTTTATCAGCCAATACTTTCATATATCTTTCTTTACCAACCACTGCTCCAATAGGATAGCCATTTGCCATAGCTTTACCAAAAACAGAGATATCTGGGATAACACCAAAAACTTTTTGAGCACCACCAAGATCGAAACGGAATCCACTTCTAATCTCATCATAAATTAGAATTGCACCGTATTTATCTGCCAATACACGCACACCTTCAAGAAAACCAGGAGCTGGCATTTGCACTTTATCAGCTAATGGGTGTCCGACTGGAGTAATAATAATTGCTGCCGTTTCGTCACCATGCTTTTTCATCAAATCCTCAAGCTCACCAAGTTTATTATAATGAAATTCATAGACATCTTCATAAAACTTTTCAGGAATACCGCCTTTAACTTCAACACACCAGTCGTGCCATCCATGATATCCGCAACGAATAACCTTTGTTCTATCTGTATTTGCACGAGCAATTCTAATTGCAGTTGTTGTAGCGTCTGAGCCAGTTTTCACAAAAACCGCCATCTCGGCAGAAGGTATTAGCTCAATAACTTTTTCGGCAAGTTTATTTTGAATAGCTTGTGTTAAGGAAAAGCAAAAACCTTTATTTCGCATCTGCTCAATAACCGCATTATCCATTTCTTCTTCTCTGTGTCCAATAATAATTGGTCCATAAGCACAAAGCATATCAATATATTCGTT
>JAQVPT010000086.1 GCA_028701945.1 Bacteroidales bacterium | reverse complement strand
GTTAACATGGGCAATATTAATTATGAATTTGAAGACCAATTTACCGTTACAGGTTGGCTAAAATGGACAATCTATCCTTCAGAGGGAGAAAAATGGGCGAATATAGTTACCATCAACAGCAATAAACGTAGTGATTATGGACAATTTTGGATACAGCATAATTCTGAAAACAAGAAACTTGAATTTGCTTTGAGATTGGATAATGATCGTCAGTTTATTCAGTCAAAAACTGAAATGGGAAAAGACCAATGGATACATTTTGCCGCTACTTACGATGGAAAGAAACAGAAATTATACATTAATGGAGTCGAAGAAGCTAGCAAAACTCGCTCGGGAAACATTAAAAGTCATGAACCTGAATATATGCTCACATTAGGTGCTTGGGCGGCAGTAAATTTTTCGAGAAAGTTTAATGGTGAGCTTGACGAAATATCTATTTGGAAAAAAGCGTTATCGCAAGACGAAATTAGATCCATTATGTGTAGAAAGGTATCAATAAATGAGGAAGGACTGGTTTCTTATTATTCTATGGATAAAATTGAAGGAATTTCATTGATTGACCAAAAAAGCAATCATAATGGAGAAATTCTCAGAGCGAATCAAAAAACCAGCACTGCACCAATTGGTGATGAGTCTGTTTTTACTTATTTTAACGGAGAAGACGCTTTAACGCTTTATGCAATTGACCACACCATTACAAGTTCAGAATTTACTGGAGAGCCTGTTGGCGTACATATTTACAAAGTAAATCAGACCGAAAACCCATCCTCTATCGAATCAGCGGAAATTGTAGGAGATAATTATTGGGGAATTTTTATTGTTGGTGGCGGAAATGTTACTTTTAAATATGCACAAACACTTAAATCGAATACAAATATAATTGTTGACGAGTTACTAGGACTAGCATACAGAGCTAACGCCTTAGACTCTTGGAATAATCAAACTATTACAAAAAATATTGCGGAAGCATCAGGATATTTTTACTCAGACGGCACATTTAGCCACCGAGAATATATTCTTAGCAAAGAAAATAATTCGCCCCTCCCAATAGAGTTACTATATTTTAATCCAGAATGTGGACAAGATAATGGTGTTGACATTAAATGGAGTACCGCTTCTGAATCAAATAATGAATATTTTACAATTTATCGATCTCTTGACGGTAAAGACTGGAAAGAAATTACAGAGATAAATGGAGCAGGAAATTCTAATACTGTAGTTGATTATATGTATCACGATGTTGAGCCAACCGCTCATGATACTTATTATAAACTTAGACAGACGGATTATGACGGCAAATCAGAAGAATTTGATATCGTTGCGATATATTGTAAGTACAATCATAAAGAAATAAAGGTTTTTCCAAATCCTGCTACCGATTTTATTAATTTAACTTTTATTAACGAACACCATACAGAGGCTCCGTTATTAATATATGTTTACAATAGCTCAGGTGTTCTTGTGCATCAACAGGAGTTTTTCTCTAATCCTAATTATAATGAATGGAAAATTAATTTACCATCACAATTAAATAATGGCACATATTTTATTCATGTTAAATTAGGCGAAGATTACTTTTATACAAATCCGTTTATAATTAGAAAATAGCGTATTTTACATTTTTTTCATAGAATAGTGTGGTTAAAAAGTGAGTTCTGATTTCAGGAGTCACTTTTTTTGTAAGGATAAATTAGAAATAGTGTTCTATCTGATAATACCAGATTGATAACCTATGTCTGTCAAATTTTCGCAACTACTCCGTACGATTTTTCAACATTTGACCAATTATACTGTTATATGTGCATTGAATAATAATTTGCTTAACAAAACATAAATTTTAACTGAAACAATAATGAAAATATTTTTATTAACGATTGGAGGATTATTTATTTTAGTCATTCTTTACACACTCATCATGGCACGTCGCATGAAAAAAACGCCAGCAGAGGCAGATAATGAAAACATAAAAATCCTTACCGATCAAAGTTTTGATAGTCAAATAAAAAACGGTTTAACACTTGTTGATTTTTGGGCACCATGGTGTATGCCTTGCAAAATGATGATCCCCGTCTTAAATGAGCTATCCAAAGATGAAAGTCATGGTGCAAAAATTGCTAAACTTAATGTTGACGAAAATCAGAAAACATCGGCAAAATATGGAGTTCGTGGAATTCCGACTTCAATAATTTTTAAAAATGGCAAAGAAATTAAACGATTTGTAGGCGTTAAACCGACACAGTTTTTTGTTAAACAAATTAAATCGATATAACGACAAATTAAAATATCTAAAAATAGATTTCGCAATATTCGTCAACCCTTTATTAATAATATTCCCCTAATAAGATGATTAGAATTAAACAGTATTTATCTTGCTAATTACAAAAAAAGTAGCGAACAAAATATTCTAGTTATTGTTTTACAAATAACAATAAATAAAAAGAATTAACAATTTAAAAATTACAGCTATGGGTAAATATTCAGAACAAGCCAAAAATGTATTTGATTTTTTAGGAACATTATCAAAAGAAAGTCCAAAAATCGCAGAAGGCTTCACAACAATGTACAAATCAGCAGGTGTTGACGGTGCACTATCGGTAAAACATAAAGAACTAATGTCTTTAGGCATTGCAATATCTATTCGTTGCGAAGGCTGTATCGCCTTGCACACAAAGGGAGCCTTAGAAGCCGGGGCAACCAAAGCAGAAATTATAGAAACCATTGGAGTTTCAATTCTTATGGGTGGCGGTCCTTCAATAACTTATGGAAACAAAGCTTATGAAGCGATGAACGAGATGATGTGAAATGTGGTCTAGTTGAATCCGTGATCAAGTGATTCCGTGATGCTGACTCTTCTATTGAAGACAAAACGCTTATATTAAGTTTTTTAACTTATTTGGGCGTTTTTTTTGATTTTACAACGAGAAATCTATTAAATTTTAATGTTAAAAATAATTGATGTCCGATAAAAATTTAAAAAGATATATTTGGGTTGGATAAAAAGAATATATTGTCCCTAAAGGGACTTCTAAAGCCTTGATTACTTAGTTTTTACCGAAATAATGTCCCTAAAGGGACAAACCTCGTTAGGGGTCAAATATCGGTAAATAAAACTAAGCCTATAGTTTAAAAGTCCCTTTAGGGACGACATATTTCAAGCGTTTCATGATTTTAAAAATATTTTAACCGGACAACAATGGATAAAAATAATTTCAACATCCAATAGGGGGGTATCAAATTGGTATTATTCTTCAAGTAACTTCTCAATATGTATGTTCTTCGGGGTACTCGAAGAAAAGTTTAGTGAACAAATTTGCCGCTTAATTATTCCGTCCTACCTCTTCACAAACTTCCTACTCTCCCGATTTTTCTCATTATGCAGTGTTAAAATATAAAATCCCTCAACAAAATTGCTTGCATTTAAGCTGATTTTATTCTCGCCTTTTTTTATTGCGACTTGGTTTTGGTAAATAAGCTTTCCGCTGATATCTGTTATTGATAATGTTAAACTTGTGTTTTCGGTGGCATCAACCAATACATAAAATTCATCTATTACTGGATTTGGATATAAACTTATTAGCTCGAATGTGTTTGCTTGCGCTTCGGTTAGTTTCTGCATATCGTCTTTAGGTGCGTTTACTGCAACAATTTTTGAATACTCAAATGTATTGTCGAAATCCACAATCTTCAAACGGTAATAGCTTATATTATCCCAAGGAGCATCGTCAATAAGTTTGTAGCTTTGCAATTCGTTGCTAAAGCCTGCAGCTTTTACAATTCCTACATCCATAAAACCCTGTAAGTCTTTTGATTTTTGAACAATAAAATAATCAGTATTATATTCTGATGCGGTTGACCATTTGGTTTCGACTGTTTTATTTTGCAATTCTGCATCAAAGCCTAATAAACTAACAGGTAATGGATTATCGCCAGTTTTGGAACCAAAAGTAAATGGGGAGAAATTAGAATTAGATGCGGACATTACCCAACCTGTACTTCCAGATTCATCAGAAGCGTCTAGAGTAATATCTTCCCATTTCTGAGTTGTGGTATTAAAGTGTGCTACTGTTAAGTCGTCGTCAGTTGTAAAACTTGTAATTCCGCTACGGTTTTTATCTTCTGAATAAAGCTTTACTTTCTTTTGCAAGTTCGCATTACCATCTAATTTTGCTAAGTTCCAATATTCTACAGTACTAACTGCCTGAATACTTGCATCAAAAGCGACTATAGGATATGGGAAATCAAAATATTCTGCCATAAATTGATCGGTATTTGCAGTTGTTCCACTAGTATGCTCGGCAGCAATTCTTGCCCAAACACCATTTTTACCAGTTGGAAAAACAAAACTATAATCACCAGGATTACCATCACGACCAGTTTTAAAAACAGGTCCATTTACAAAACTAGTTGCTTTTCCGCCTGCAGGCGAAACCGATGACTGATCTAACAATGAAATATATTTTGATGTTGAAGTGTAGAAAATGCCATTGGTCAGCATTAGTTTATTTGATACTTCTGCAATGTTTTGTGGATAAACACCACTTCCGGTTTTATTAATTTCGAGATTGTAAAACTTGGTTTGAGTGCTGCCTGTAATGTTTTGCGCCGAATTTCCTGTAAAGCTAACAGTATTAGTATATGGTACGAAAGTTCCATTATTAACAAAGTTTGCATTTTGAGATAAACTTATATTTTTTGGAGTGGTAGAATACATATCCATAGTTGAACTTGCATCTATAGTTAAATCTGCAGCACAATCAATATCTTGCTCAAAAGTTCGAGTTCCTCCTCCTTTAATATTTACTTCGCCAAACCATATTTTTTTATCTAGTTTAGCGGTTTTTGTTCCTGTTTGAATAAAGTTAAATACACTTGTGTTAATATTAACTGTCTCTGTTACATGTGTTGTTCCACTTGTCATATTCCCATGAACATTTACCGTGCCTTTATGTGTAAGGTTATGATATACATAGAAATCTCCACCAATTGTAAGTACTTTATTGGATTCGCATATTAGCGTTCCGCTGCCACCAATAATTAGACTTCCTTTAATATAGACATCAGATACCTGACTTGTAACTGCTTCGTTATGGATTTGCACATCGCAACCAAACTCATCTGTATTTCCGGAACCTTTAAGTCTCGCTCCCAAAAGAAATATTTCTGCATAACCATTAAAACATGGACGAGTGCTGGTAATATTCCCATGTAAAATTATATCTCCACGAAATTCACTTACATACGTTCCCCAACCAGATTCATATGATGAATTTCCACCAATATTTAGAGTAGCGCCCGTTTCCACTAATGTTACATTTTTTGAAACAAGTTTTCTTCCAGCCATATCAGATCCTCCAGTTGAAAATGTACCAGATAATACTTCGAGATTGTTTTTTACTATTAGATGCCCAGAATATGGATTATTGGTTGGTTCTTCAGTGCCCGAACCATCTCTTACAAGTTTTACAGTTTTGCCTGAGGCTGCCTCTACTCTAAGATTCCAAAAATTATTAGCAGTGGCAACAGTACCACTCGATATTGTTGTAAATGTTCGAATAGTACGATTATCAGTAGGATTAAATACAACTGTTCCAGTTCCTGAATCAAAATTACCATTCGAAATCCAGTTTCCTGCAACCGATAATGTATGTGTTCCAAGCGAAAGTTTTGCCTGATTAGTCCATTCATACGATACCCAT
This sequence comes from Bacteroidales bacterium, assembly GCA_028701945.1. Classification (GTDB taxonomy): domain Bacteria; phylum Bacteroidota; class Bacteroidia; order Bacteroidales; family ML635J-15; genus Bact-19. The sequence goes on along the minus strand of JAQVPT010000086.1, from coordinate 5,626 downwards.
ACAGAACCATCAATAGTGATGTCGGAACCTAAACTTGTGGTAGAACTAATCCCACTGTCTTTAAAAAACAGCACATCCGCAGCTATAGTACCAGAACCACTTAAAGTATTATCTCGTCTAATGAAAATTTCAAAATTGCCTGTGCTTTGTAGTGTTGCTTCATCATATTTTGTAGAAGCAGTTGTAATATTCCCGTTAATTGTGTTTGTGGAAGAACGCAAAGAAAGTCTTTTACCATCGGCTAAATTGAGACTGGAATTACTCTCTATTATAAAAGTGTGATCAACTTCGGCTCTGTCTGTTGTAGGATTTAATGTATATGATGAACCATCGAGGAAACTCAAATTATAAAAAGTTGAAGTTTTTGTTCCACCAATAGTTTTGCTAGCTCCCGAGAAGAAAACCGAGCCTGTTCCAGCTGTGAAAGTGCCGTTGTTTGTCCAGTTGCCTGAAACAGATAAATCATAAGTGCTTAAATCTAAATCGGATGTTGTTTGATGAATAATTAGATTTCCGTCTAAATTTATATTTGAACCCAGCGTTGTTTTGTTATTATAGATTCTTAAATCGGCATTTATTATTCCGCTACCACTTATACTTGCAGCATTATTTATGTCAAAATCACGTCCGCCGCTTCCTGATGTAGAAGGAATTGAACTATTATTGGCTGCTACGGCAATAATATTTCCATTTATTAATGCGGTTGCACCATAAAAATCGAGCACTTTATTAGATGCTATATTTAAAACAGAACCTGTTTCAGTAGTTAGATTCCCCCTGACATTTATTCGGTCGCCTGTTGTAGGTGCAATTGTGTAAGATGCATTATCATCTATAATAAGATTATAAAAATCTGTGTTATTTGCTCCTTTTATTGCTTTATTTGAACCCGACAAAGTAGTGGTTCCTGTGCCACCAGCAAAAGTTCCGTTATTTATCCAATCGCCATAAACTTTAATGTTTTTAGTCGTGGCATCAAGTGTTCCGTTTGTAATAGTGAGATTGCCTTTTACTATCACTCCATTATCATCGACATCCTGAATATAATTTGTACTATCACTGCGGTTTATAGTGAGGTTATATACACTGTGGTCTGCAAAATTACAATAGGATTTGTAGTCTGTTGCCCCAGTGATGCTAAGTTCTTTTTTTCTTATTACAAGTTCTCCACCTGTCCAATTATGATTTGAGGCTGAATGTTTCCAATCTATAAAAACATTATCTGTTTTTTCTTTTCCACCACACACATAAATTGTTCCTCCACTAATGTTTAAAACAGAATTAGAAGTTGTTTCCCAAGCCAAAATTGAATTGCTCGCACTTCCATTCCAATGTGTTCCATAGGTTTTAACATATAATTCACCACTATTCATTGTAAATGATCCCGAACTATGATTAATTCCTCCCATGATTTTAACAGTGCCACCATTAATGGCTAATTCTCCGCCATTTAAATTAATTCTATTGTATCTATCGCCTGCATTGGTATTGTCGCCAATATTGAGAACACCACTATTATTTATTTCAATTTTACCTCCTGAATTTATTGTGAAGCTAATAGCTGATGCATACCCAGAAAAAGTTAAAGTGCCTGATAAGTTTAAATCTCCAGAACAGGAAAAATAAAGATAATTACTTTGACCTACAGTCATTTGTGCTCCATTATTAATCGTAAGCGACTTACATTTGTGTGTATAGGTGCTATTACCAATACTTAATCCACTACTTGTAATAATAGGATACCTTGTACAACTAGCAGGAATAATAACATTATTTGCTACTGTTGGTATTCCTGCGGGATTCCAATTACCTGCTGTATTCCAATCTGTATTTGTACTACCTGTCCAAGTTTTTGGAGCAGCTATATTTAATGTTGTAAAATCAATTGCAGTTGCATAAGTTGATACAGAGCCTGAACCACAATCAGTAACCGCTTTCACAGACCAGTAATACTGAGTATTTAAACTTAGGTTATAAACCAATACATTCAAATCACTTGTAATTCCTTTTTGTATATTACTGGACTCATAATTTACTGTAGAACTAGTATTTATTGCCCAATAATATTTAACTGTAGGACTTCCAACTGGACTACCTGCTACCCAGTTTAATTTTGCAGAACTTGTACTAATATCTGTTGTTGACAAACTGCCTGGAGTTCCAGGAGTTTTACACAAAGTTGTAAAATTTGAAGCAATTGCATAATCAGAAGCCGTGTTATTACAACCTGTAACTGCTTTTATTGTGTAATAATATTGTGTGCCACCTGTTAGTGTAGTTAAATCTTTGGTTAATGTTGTACCATAGCCCCTTTGCAGATAATTGCTCTCATAAGTTACATTAGCTGCAGCGCCAATTGCCCAATAATATGTTATAGTTGGGCTGCCTGCTGGGGAACCTGTCGACCATGAGATTGTTGCCGTATTATCTGTAATTGACGATGCAGACAATGAAACTGGTGCTGCCGGTGTTATGCATGGAGTAATAATTTTAATACCGTAAATTTCTGCTTCGCCATAACTATAAGTTTCACAAGGATCGATGTCTGTCTGTGACCAAACCGCACGCACAAGCATTTTTGTTGAACCTAAATTTGCTTCAGCTGGCACTGTAAATGTTATAGTTACTGATTGATTTCCATCAATATTTGAAAATTCGCCAAGTTTTTCGGTGCTTGCGTAAACTCCATCAGAGTTATAATCAATCCAAGCAGCTAAGGTTTGTCCATTGTAAGTTCCATTGGTTAATTTAAGAGCATAAGAAAAACCTGCTTTTAAATCAGCCGAGTGAGTCGATGAATAATCTACAACATACGGACTTGCACTAGCACCAGTATTAGTGTTTGAAATCGAGTTCGAGTTTTCACCAGTTAGCTCAACACCATCAACAAAGTCGCCAGCAACTGTCCCACTAGTATATGCAGGCGTACAAGTTGAAGGTGCAGTTATGCAAATTGTAAAGTCTGTTGTCGAAGGCAATGAAGACCAGTAGTCATAAACACGCACATAATATGTTTCCCCATCTGTTAAATTGTTAGCTGATATAATTTCTGTTCCACCACGTCCACTATTATCTGAACAGGTAATATTAGTGCCTGAACATGACGGACCTTCACGCAAATCAATTACTGCATCAAAATCTTCAGAGCCGATTACAGTAATATCATGGAAATTTGCAGATGTTGCAATAAATTTGTACCAAACATCATTGTTTGCTGTTCCAACGCAGGAACTTATTCCAGAATTTGTTGCTCCCAAAACATCGCCAGTTGAGGCTCCACCGCATGTTGAACCCGAATAAACTGTAAGACTCACTGCACCCGAGCAGTTATCATTAGCTGGAGCATTAATTACACCACTAGAAACACAACGCCAAACTAAGGTAGTGGCTGTGGAGTTTGTCCCACAGCTATATTCATTTACTAAAACTCTTACTTGTCCAGTAAAAGTCGCTGTCCAGGTTATTTTTGCATTCAAGTTTTGCACATCATCACTGTAGCAATATTGAGTAAGCTCATCAATACTTAAAAGAGTAAGTTGTGAGTCGTAAGAACAGTTTCCACCGTCTATAGTTAAAAGAGACCACTCATAAGTTTCCCCCAAAGTAACGTTGTAAACAGCATATTCGCCTGCATAAATTATTGTTGAAACAATTGTCCAAGTATCTGTTGTAGTTGACTGTGCAGCACTTGGGTACTTTGTCCCACCAGTACAACCACCTGATGTGAGACACTCTCCAATTTGGGCGTTTAAATTATTGCACAATAACCCAAATGCTAAGAAAAACACCGTAAATAATTTTATCACAGATAATTTCATAAATTCCATAATGCTCTAATTTATCTTCTTTATGATGCAAATTTACGTATTTTGTGGCACATAAATACAGTTTGTCGAATTTGTTTTTAAAAATAAATTATAATATCTCAAAACAAGATGTGTTAAAGCAGTTTTTTTAAAGTGTAAAGTATATTAAAAGTGTTGAAAAAAAACCAAAATGCGATTTTTTGCATAAGACTGAAAGTGTGATAAAATATTAAATTTTTGCAAGAGATAATAAAAACTTTACCTCATTATCATTTGCATATCTTTTTATAAACGAAATATTTACAAGGCTTCCTATGCAAGGCTGAAATTCTGGTGAATTATATTTTTCGTTGTCTGTGTCTTCGATAAACATGTAAGGTAATTCGGCGTTACATTCTAAAAAATGTAGCAGTTTGTCTCCACCTTCGTCAGCCCAAAGTTCAAACTCAGCTGGTTTATAAGATTTTTTTGAGATACTTACAGTCTCGGCATTTTCGCCATCACCAAAAACCATTGTTTCTTTAACATCTTCGATAATTGCAAAAATGAAAACATAAGATTGTCTTCGCTTGCCTGTCGGAATTATCTGAATTAACCTAGCTTCCTTTTCATATAATTCGTCATTAGCCTCAGCTTTGATAAACAATTGGGCATTTGGATATTCCCACTTTTCAGGATTGTCAAGTTCTTGTGAGAAACAAAGAATTGCAAACAATATAAAACTTAATAAAAGTGCTATTTTTTTCATGGCTATAAATTTAATTTAAAGAATTATTAGAATCAAAAACTGTTCCAGTAAGAGTTTTTAAGTTAAATACTATAAGCTTTTAGCAAATTCCATTAATTCACTTGCAAAACTTGCCCAGCTTAATTCTTTTTTTAATTCTCTGATATTTTCGATAAATGTTGATTGTGAGCAGGTGTTAAAATAATCCTGAATACCATTTTTGATAAATTCTATGCTTGGTTTTGATACAATTAGTCCTGTTTCATTATGTTTTATAATTTCTGATAGCCCTCCTACATCGGTTGCAATCATTGTCGTTTCAAAGTGATATGAAATTCCAGTTATTCCGCTTTGAGTAGCATTTTTATAAGGTAATATGCATACATCAGAAGCTGCGAAATATAGGCTTACTTCTTTGTCAGAAATATATTTTACATGCTTATGTATGTTTTCCTTATTTGGATTATTATTTATCAAAACATCATATTTATCAAAACTACCATAAACTTCTCCAGCAATTACCAATTGATATGATTTGTCTAAACTTGCAAAAGCTTCGATTAGTAAGTCTAATCCTTTGTAATCACGGATAAATCCGAAAAACAGTATTGTTTTCTTTGATGTGCCAAGTCCTAATTTTTGCTGTGCAGTTTTTTTGTCCGAGATTGCTCCAAAATGGTCATAAAGTGGGTGTGGAAGAAGTTTAACTTTTGCATTCGGAAGGAAAAGAAGCAAATCGTTTTTTACTTTCTCCGACATCGCAATAAATCCGTCATTTCGTTTTAGAAAAAACTTAGTAAATGCTTTGTCAAAAAACTTTTTTTCGTGGGGGATAACGTTATCTAAAATAGTAATAACTTTAGTGTTTTTTTTCATCCTTCCAGCTACATAACCTAGTGAAGGGCCAAAATACGACATCCAGTATTTCATTAGTAAAATATCTGGAGTAGATTTTTTGATTTTTGATGCTGCAAAAGGCCAGTTTAAGGGAAAAGCGGAGTTTAGGATTCTCTCAGACTCAAGTACATCAACTATGTCATCTTCTTTTACCATTTGGGTTTCTCCAGGAAATAGAAACTTGGGATATTATGTG
>JAQVPT010000085.1 GCA_028701945.1 Bacteroidales bacterium | reverse complement strand
TAAATCTTTATTAATAACCCTGTCCTTTAGTCGGGGGCATTAATAAAAATTGTGTCTGGCTTTAGCCATGAACTTTAATGTGATACGACTTTGTAAATTTTATTATTGTCATGGCTAAAGCCTTTTTAGTCATTTATGTTATCCATCCCCGCCCTAAAGGACGGGGTTAATTTTGCAATTTTTTCATAGAATTAGAGGTCTGTTATTTATTTTTGACTAGGTTTACTAATAATAGGCTTTGCTAATTTTTAATTTTGTTTAAGGCAGATCATAAATATTGTTTACTATCTTTTTTATGGAAATTATAATCAAAAAACATCATGGTTTTGATTTTTAATTTTAAAACATATAATTATGAAAACTAAACTTTTTTTAACAGGCTTGTATTTGATATTTTTCACTTCAATTTTATTTTCAGCAACGATTGAAGGAAATGTTAGTGATAACGCAACTGGAAATTCAATTTCGGGAGCAGAAGTAAAACTTTATAAAATGGGCATCATTATTAGGACAACAAAAACTGATAATGTTGGAATGTTCCAATTTACTAATCTTGATGAAGGTCCTTATAATGTTAAAGTTAATGCAAAAGGATATTCAGAATTTATTAAAAAGAATATAATTATTGCAAAAAATGATTTTCATAGGATGACAATTTTTATGAATGCCGAAGTAATTGCTGTACAAAATAATAAGGATTTTATTATATTGGATGCTCCTTGTGAAGAAGAAAAAGTTGTTACAACTTTAAGTAAAATGTCGTCTTCTGGAAATCGTTCTACTTATGGTCGAAATTATGCTGTAGCTTCTGATGATCGTTATGTTGAGCACAATACAGAGTCTTATGACTTTATACAAGAAAATGGTTTTAAAGATGTTGTTAATGATCCATTATCAACTTTCTCGATAGATGTTGACAGAGCATCGTATGCTAATGTTCGCAGGTTTATAAATAATTCTCAAATGCCTTATGCAGACGCTGTAAGAGTTGAAGAAATGATTAATTATTTTGATTATGATTACGAAAATCCAAAAGGAGAACATCCTTTTTCAACTCATCTTGAGCTTGGTAATTGTCCATGGAACGATAAAAGTAAATTATTAATGATTGGTATTCAGGGTGAAGAAATAGAAGCAGAAAATATTCCTGCTTGTAATCTTGTTTTTCTTATAGATGTTTCAGGTTCAATGAATTCAGACAATAAGTTAGGCTTATTAAAAAAATCTTTCAGATTACTTGTTGATAAATTAAGACCTGAAGATAAGGTTTCGATTGTTGTTTATGCTGGTGCAGCAGGTTGTGTTTTACCATCTACAAGTGGTAAAGATAAAGCTAAAATTTTAGCTTCGTTAGATAAACTTTCTGCTGGTGGTTCTACTGCTGGTGGAGCAGGAATTAAACTTGCTTATGATATTGCTATCGAAAATTTTATTAAAGGTGGAAATAATAGAGTAATTCTTGCATCTGACGGTGATTTTAATATTGGTGCAAGCAGCGATTCTGAAATGGAAAGACTTATTGAAGCAAAAAGAGATTTAGGTGTTTATTTGACCGTTTTGGGTTTTGGAATGGGAAATTATAAGGATTCTAAAATGGAAAAATTATCTAACAAAGGAAATGGAAATTACGCCTATATTGATAATATAATGGAAGCAAATAAAATTTTTGGACAAGAGCTTTGGGGAACACTTTATACTATCGCAAAAGATGTTAAAATTCAAATCGAATTTAATCCTAGTAAAGTTAAAGAATATCGTTTGATAGGTTATGAAAACCGGATGCTTAATAAGGAAGATTTTAATGATGATAAAAAAGATGCTGGCGAGATTGGCAGTGGACATACAGTTACTGCAATTTATGAAATTGTTTTAGCTGATGGTACAGAATCATCTGATAAAGTGGATCCTCTAAATTATCAAACAAGTAATGTTGTTAAAAGTAATGATATAATGACCTTAAAAATCAGATATAAAAAACCAGATCAAGATTTTAGCAGATTGATTACAGAGAAAGTTACAAGTAATGATGTTAATAAATCAGAAAATTCAAAAAACTTTATGTTGGCTGTCTCAGTTGCAGAATTTGGAATGTTATTGAGAAATTCTGAATTTAAAGGTAGTGCAAGTTATGATCATGTTTTGTTATGGGCAAATAAATCAAAATCTGAAGATACTTACGGTTATGTTGCCGAGTTAATTACTCTTGTTGAGAAAACAAAGTTGTTAGCAAAATTGTAAGAATTGATAAATGATAATTATGAAATCAGAGATGTAGGTTTAAGCTATATCTCTGATTTTGTTTCAACAAAACTTTGAAAAAATATCTTGACTGTTTAAATTTGATACTGACAAAATAGTGGGCAGTTTTGATATATATAATTAAGAATCTGCTGAAAATCTTGTCAACAAGATTTATTGACGGCAGTGGTGCAAGCATTCGTGTTTATCCAATGCAGATGCCTTAAACAGTAAAAAACAGTATTTTGATAAATCAAAACTTTAGATTAAACTTGTATTTAGTGTATTGATAATTTCAAAATACTGTTTTTTAAATTAATTGGTAATAATATGAGAAACATAGTCGTAGTTGTAGTCTTATTAGTTTTATTGTTATCGTCATGTGATTTTAAGGATAGAAATGAATTATATTTAGAACCTATTTTAGATATATATTTTAAGACTCAATTGGCATTTTATCCGAACGATGCAGGCTGTTTTGTGGATTTCAACACATCAAAAGAATATTTTTATTTTTGTGATCAATCTACTGAACGTAGAATTGATATATTTGATGCAGAGGGTAATTTTATTGATACAATTAATATAAAAAAAGCTTTGAATAAAATTGGAGAAACGGTGAGTTTGACAGTTATTTCAATGGATACAATTATAATCTCATCATTTTACACTAACGAGTTAATTGCTATAAATAGTAATAGTGAAATATGGTATTATTTGAATATAGATAGTGTCCTTTCCACAGAAAGTAAAGGAAAAAATGAGTTTTGGGCACTTCCTCAAACTTCATTCTCGTGTAATAGCGAAAATTTGTATTATAAAGCTTCACCAAAATTTAATAGTGTCATTACTGAGGATGGTTCTGATAAATATAGCATTGAAGACTACAACTTAATGTATTACAAAAAGCATTATAATTCACCTTATTTTTTTAAGCTTTCAAATTATTTAAGTGATACAATAAGTTTTGAATTTGGGTTAGACGATATTTATCATGAAATTTGCGAAGAGAATTCTAACTTTAGTGAATACCCTAAATATAGATATCTAAATGATAAACTTATTTTTTATTCAATATTCTCAAATTGTCTTTTTATTATTAATCCAGATAATTTTGAACTTGAGGAAAAAGTTGAGCTAAATTCAAAATTCACAAACATAGGAACTCCTGCCGTGGTTTTGTCAAAGGATGGCATGTTCGTACAAATGGATAAAGCAAGTAAAGCAATAAAAAAAGCAGGTAGAATAATTAGTGTATTATATGATGAATCTTATTATTATATAGTTCTTAAACATCAAGATTTATTACCTGCAAATCTAAATAAAAGCAAATATTTATCCTTTTTCTCCGTAATTGTATTAAATAATGATTTTGTTTTTGTTGATGAGTTTTTATTTGATACAAAAGAATACAATCAATATTCTGGAATGATGACACAAAAAGGATTAGCGTTTAAAAAAACAAATACTCAAGATGAAAAAATTTATACAGTTTTTAATTTATTCTAATATTACGTTCGTAATTTTGGTGTTTGCACTAAGCTGTAATCAACCAACTAATGTAAATGAGCAAAAGGACACTTATCAAGTGCTTCAAGAGTATTTTAAGACTCAACATAAATTTGAATTATCCGACAAACAAAAAAGGATAATAGTTATTACTCAAAATCATTGTATGTCTTGCAATAAAACATTTGTCTCATTAGTATTAGACAATATAAATGATTCATCTTCAGTAATTTTGGTAACTTCTGATGGAAGTGGATTAAATATTGGCCCATTTAAACAACATAAAGGCTTAGTGTTTTTTGATAATTGTCCTGAAATTGGAGGTGATATTCTGTCAAGCACGTCAATCATTAAGCTTAAATCTATGTCAGTTGACACAATTGTTAAGCTTGAAGCACGCACTCTTGAAGAGCAGTTTAGCTGGTTTTTACATGATATTGCTGAAAATTAATTAGTCGTTCCTTAGGGATTGTCAAACAATAGTATTTATTCAAAATTACCTGTCACTTTTTCACATTTTATCTATTTTAAACCTGATTTCGGCATAATTTCAGAACTCATAATCTATTCTATTCGCAAACTGGCAATCCCCAGATTTAAAAATTAACCTAAAATTTGCAGTCGAATTTTGTCTTTACATTGCCGACAAAAAAACAAATCCGATTTCTGTTAATAAATTCGAGGCAATGTAAACGTCAGTAAACACTACAAAACCTAAAAACCACAAAATTGATTCAGCCTTTGTAAACAAGAATATTACTTTATACTAAATTTTAGAATTATAAAACTATTTCCTTTGTTTTGTTATTTGTGTGATAAAAAAGGGTTTTTGTTGATGTTTTTATGCTAAACTTATGACACAATTGTAAAATCAATAAGGTTTTGTCTTAACTTAATGGCAAATTTTGGTGCTTAGGTATAAAGATATATATATAATTTCATCAACTTTAATCATAGGGAATTGGTTTTTTGTATAAATTTGTATAATTACTAACTAAAACATTTAATATTATGAAAAAATTAAGGTTTGTTGATAGAGAGGGTTCAGATATAAGTGTTTATCCAATGAAATGGCCAAGACCTTAATGTAAATAGTATTAAAACAGTATTTTGATAAATCAGAACTTTACCTTAAATTTGTATTTAATGTAATGTAAATATCAAAATACTGTTTTTAAAATTAATTGGTAATAAAATGAGAAACATAGTCGTAGTTGTAGCCCTATTAGTTTTATTGTTATCGTCATGTGATTTTATGAATAAAAAAGAATTATGTTTAGAACCTGTATTAGATATACATTTTAACACTCAAATGGCATTTACTGCTAGTTATGCTGGCAGTTTTATTGACTCAAATGATTCTAAAGAGTATTTTTATTTTTGTAATACACCGACTGACCAGCGCATTGACATATTTGATGAAGTGGGTAGTTTTGTAGAGTCGATTAATCTAGAAGAAGTTGTTAATAAATTTGGAGATGAGATATTTATAACCTTGGTCTCAATGGATACAATTTTAATCGCAACGCAATATACTAACGAGCTAATCGCTATAAATAGTAATGGTGACACATGGTTTTATCTAAATATAGACAGCATATTTCCAGAGGAAATTCAAGGAAAATATAGATTTTTCTCACTATCCCAAACCTCATTTTCTTGTAATAGGCAAAATCTTTATTTTGCAGCTTCGCCTAATTATAATCTTTTTATTCCAGAGAAAGAATTTAATAACTATAGTATGGAGGAGCGAACCTTAATGTATTACAGTTTTTATTATAATTCACCTTATTTTTTAAAACTCTCAAATTATTTAAGTGATACGATAAGTTTCGAATTTGGGTTAGACGATATTTATCACCAGATTTGCGAAGAGAATTCTGACTATGGTGAATTTTCCACATATAAATATGTAAATAACAAACTGTTTTTTTATTCTAGATTTTCAAATTGCCTTTTTATTATTAATCCAGATAATTTTCAAATTGAGAAAAAACTTGAATTAAAATCAAAATTTACAAAAATAGGACATCCTGCTATAACTTTATCGGAAGGCAAAGTGATGGAACAAAGAGCTGAAACGGCACAAATATTAAAAAAAATAGGTAAAATAGATAATGTTTTATTTGATAATTCTTATTATTATATAGTACTTAAGCATCCAGATTTAATGCCTATAAATCTAAGTAAAAGCAAATATTTGTCTTTTTTCTCGGTAATTGTATTAAATGATGATTTTGTTTTTGTCGATGAGTTTTTATTTGATACAAAAGAATACAATCAATATTCTGGAATGATGACACAAAAAGGATTAGCGTTTCAAAAAACAAATACCCAAAATGAAAAAATTTATACAGTTTTTAATCTATTCTAACATTACGTTGATGTTAGTGTTGTTTGCACAAAGTTGTAATCATTTACCTAATGTAAGTGAACAAAAAACTACTTATCAGCTTCTTGACGAGTATTTTATAACAAAACATAAATTTGAATTATCCGACAAACAAAAAAGGATAATAGTTATTACTCAAAATCATTGTATGTCTTGCAATAAAATGTTTGCAACATTAGTATTAGATAACATAAATGATTCATCATCAGTAATTTTGGTAACTTCAGATGGAAGCGGATTAAATATTGGCCCATTTAAACAACATAAAGGCTTAGTGTTTTTTGATAATTCCCCAGAAATTGAAGGTGATATTCTGTCAAGTACGTCAATCATTAAGCTTAAATCTATGTCAGTTGACACAATTGTTAAACTGGATGCACGCTCTCTTGAAGTGCAGTTTAGCTGGTTTTTAAATGATATAGCTGAAAATTAATTAGTTTGTGAATAAATCAAAATCTGTTGATACTTACGGTTATGTTGCCGAACTAATTAGCCTTGTTGAGAAGACAAAGTTATTAGCAAAATTGTAAGAATTTTTTGAAAAGACGTTTTACTGCTGGAAAAGAAAATAATTTGTTCTTTTGGCGTGAATGTGTTTATTCTGCTGCTCTAAAAGCTGAAGCCTTTAGTTCTTGTTCCAGTCTAGAAATACCATATTTGTTAGCAATTGGCTTCCACTTACTAACTGCTCTTTTTACTTCAATTATTATTTCTTTTGCTTGTTTATCGGATAATCGAAAATACTCAGATACTTGCAGTGCAAGTTTTAAATCTAGTGAATTGTCGTCCTCAGAAATATTTAACTTTAGACCTGTTCCAGTTTCAACAGGATTAATATCGTAGGCAGGAGATAAAATCCAACCAGTATTAGTTAAAATAAAACCATGATTTCTTAAATGATCATCGGTATTTGAAATACAGATGTTAAAAACAATTCTTCTCCAAAGCTGCTCAAGGTCTTTTGCTACATTTGCACCATTTGTCTGAATAAATTCAACTAACTCAAGATAGCTTACACCATCTGTATGGTCTTGCTCGTCTGTATAACCAAGCATAGTCATTGCTGACGAAAAGTGTATTCTTTCTCCTTTATCTGTACGGTCGAATCTTTTAGTAAGAAAGGTATGATATCTTGAAGAAAATTTTTGTGCTTTAGATTCAGCCATGTTTATGCCGGCAGAAAGAGCTAGTTCATAGCTTATGATTTCCCAAGCACCAATATCTCCATTGTCGTTTTTGATTGGAAATTTTGCAATCCACAATCCTCCATTATTATCTACAACTCCAGCCTTTGGTCTAGCTCCACCAAGCGAAGTACCAGGAGCAATAAGCATATTGAGCCATTTTAGATATTCTGGGTCATCAATTACATTATCTTCTTCTAGTCTGATGCTAATTTGTTCTAATTCTCTGATAGATGTCCACGGAGGACTTGCAAGATCTTTATTATTGTTTAAAAACGGTCCATTTTTATTTAATTTGAATCTTAGTGCACCCATTCTGTGTTCGTCAAAAACTCCGAGAAGATAATCTGTTTCATAAAGTTTTTGTTCTGTTGTTTCATCTTTCCTTGCAAAGGCCGATTCACGCCTTCTCATAAGAATTCTACCCCATCTATCTGGTGAAGAATCTAAGAATATACCAAAATTATCTTGCTTTTCATTTGGGTAATGAAGTCCAGAAAACAATTGTAAGTTTGGATCCAATAATTGCGATGTATTATTTTGTAACCAATCGATATCATATTCAAAAGAAAATATTTCTTTTCCTTTTAATCTATCTGAATATAGGGTTCCCATTAAATGTGGGAATTCCATGCCTTTCCAGTGTGCATACACATAGATAGGTAGTTTGTTGTCTTGTTTTTTCATTCGTTATTTTTCTTTTTAGGAGCTCTTGCATTTGTGCTAATTTTAGCATCCTGTAGTTTTCTTCCTAATTCGTCATCTTTTGCAAGCAGAAGAAAATCTTTTTCTAAACCTAGAACTTGTAGTACTAATAAGTATGATCCAATACTAACAGTTGGAGAGCCTTTTTCAATGGATGATAAAGTAGGTCTGCTAATATTTGCTCGCTCTGCCACTTGTTCAGAACTAAGTTTTCTTCTTAATCGAGCAAGCTTTATGTTTTCTCCTAGTTCAGTAAGAACTCTTTGTGTTTTTGGTAATATAATTTGTTTCTTTTTAGACATAACAATAAATATATTTTACAAATATAGTGCTTTTTGTTAAATATATTTACTATTATATTAAATTTTTGTATTTTACCTGTTTACTTTTGTTACTAATCAATTCTATTGGGAGGTATTGTTACGACATTTGCCCAATATTATATCCTGTTGTACATCAAAAGTTTAATTATTTTGATAAATTTGCATAACCAGTAATCTTAAAATTCTATGCAGCTAATAACAAGTGTTGAGTCAGTTAAGTTCCCATTTAAAATTTCTCATAAATCAAAAACCTTGTTTACAGGTTCTTGTTTTGCCGAAAATATTGGTGCGAAATTAAATGAGTTAAAATTTCCTGTTCAGGTCAATCCATTGGGAATAAATTATAATCCAATTTCTATTGGTAAATCGCTTGCTTTTACGATGTCTAATAAACATATTTTCGAGGATAATCTTTTTTTAGCTAATGATTTATGGAATTCTTACGATTTTCATAGTCAATTTTCTAATGCAGATAAAGGTGAATGTTTGAATCTTATCAATAGTTCAATTTCGAGATCAAATGATTTCTTAAAAAAAACAGATTATCTATTTATCAGTTATGGTACAGCTTATGTTTATAGTTTGAAATCTGATGGGAGTTTTGTTTCTAATTGCCATAAACAAGATGATAAAGCATTTAATCGTGAATTATTAAAGCCAAACGAAATAGTTGAGTACTGGTCAGAAATTATAAAAAATCTGAAAGAATTTAATCCAGATCTGAAAATATTTTTCACTGTTAGTCCTGTGCGGCATAAAAGGGATGGCTTTATTTCAAATCAGTTAAGTAAATCTGTATTATTTGTAGCTATCAACGAACTTAAAGAGCTATTTGGTAATACTTTTTATTTCCCGTCTTACGAGATTATGATGGATGAATTACGCGACTATCGTTTCTATAATGATGATATGATACATCCTTCAAGTAAAGCTATTGAATATATATTTGAAAAATTTGATGAAAGCTTTTTTGATAAAGAAACAAATAATCTTAATATTAGGATTAGCAAGATTAACAAAGCTCTTAAGCATAAAGTCTTTAGTGTTGGATCAACATCACATATTGAGCATTTAAAGCGGTTAAAAGAGGAGATAAAAGCATTAGTAAGTGAATATGAGTATATTGACTTTAGGGATTGAAAAAACGATTATTCGACAAGCCCTTTGTAATGAAATTATCTAAGGTTATTTCTAAAATTTAATTTGACACCGTTATATTCATATTATTATTGCCACAAAAAGCAATAAATATCAAGTTATCTTTTCTAAAATCAGTTAAGTTTAAAGTAAGTTCTGGTTAAAGCGAATAAATAATGAAAATCTCGCAGCTATTCTGTCTTCGACTTGTCTTTAACGTTATGAAAATACTGTTGTAGTAAGCATTTATAACGAAATTTGAATAGCTTATCAATTTTAAACTATCCTTAAATTATATAGGTCTATTCAAACTCATCGTTCGCTCAGATTTACTAGCCGAGTGCACAGGTGCTATATATTTATTCAATTATAAGTTTAAAGAAGTTACAATTTTCTTTGGTCTCAAGTTTTAAATAATAGATACCTGGGACATATTTGTCAACATTCAAATTAAGATTAGTTTCATTTGTATTTTGCTGATAAACGTTTTGACCGAGAGAATTAACTAAGCTAATTTGAGTAATAATATCTTCAGATTGAATTGTAACAAAGCTTTTTGCAGGATTAGGATAAACTTCTATTCCAGTAAATTTGTTTTGAATAAGATTTGTAGGTTCTAAAACTGTTAAATTAATTGGTATTGTTACTGTATCAATATTCATGTAGATTTTCAAGTTGCACATATATTCTCCCGGGAGCAAATCGTGAGTATCAAAATTGAGAGCTATTGCATCTTCCTGTCCGATTCCTAATGCACCAGAATTTATATTTGCATTAACCCAACTAATTCGTGGTCCATAATTCAATATTTCCAAGCTATCTTCAATATAATGAGGTTCTGAACCATAAATGTCGCCTAACATTGAATAATATATTTTCATGTTTTCTTCAAAATTTTCATTTATTATTCCATAAACTATTGTATGCGCAATTTCATTAGGTACAATTAGTCCGTAGTTGTTGGCGGGGTTTTCGCCGAACCATGTAAAATCGGCTCCATCTCCGGGACTTCCGTCAGTAATATGTAGCGTATCATTTGATTGGTCATAAAAGTCTGTTAGGGAGTCTATCAGAAAACCTTCTGGAAAATTCATTGATATTTCTTTAATCCACTCACTGTCTGTAGATACGTTTTTTGCATAGAATGTCCAAGCAACAGTATCGCCAGAATAAAAACTTTGTGCAGAGCAAGTTATTTTTGAACCAATAATACTGCGAGTTTTTCTTATCCATGGTAAATCGTTTAATAATGATAGATTGTAGTTAATAATTCCTCCGCCCATATTAGAGATATAAATTGTATCGCTTTCTGTCTCATTTGGATACATTGTTTTATTTATTTCTTCGACACTAATTGTAAGTAAAGGTTCGGCATCATATATTGAAGGAAACTCAATTAAATCAATCCAGGCACAATCTTCGCCTGCAGCGACACTAACATCTTTTTTATAGACCCATTTAAAATTGTGTACTCCTGCGCTTACTGGGTATGTTTCTTGTCCCCATTCAACAACACCATCCCATCTTTCTTTTTCGATGTTATCAATATAGAAAGCGAGATAATCCCAATTATGGTTGCTTGCACTATATTCGCACGATACCTTACGGTAAAAACTTATGCTTCCAGGAGCAATAACTTGTAGTTCTATTTCTAAAACAGAACTTTGATTATTAGTTATGCCACCCGATTTAAGACAATAAGTTCCCTCATAAGGTTCAACATCTGATATAAACCAAGGTAAATCTCCACCGTTATTCCAGTTATATGTTTCAAAATCACCTGTTTCCCAATCTTCCAAAATTTGACCAACACTTACATAGCCTGTAATATTTTTTTCGTATCCGTTTGCTCCTGTAACATAAAAGTTTAGTATT
>JAQVPT010000322.1 GCA_028701945.1 Bacteroidales bacterium | reverse complement strand
CTAACTCTGCAAACGGGATATTGGGTATTGTTGTAGCTGCAAAATATATAGATGCAATCGCAATAAAAGCCTGCAAGTAGCTGATGTCTATCCCGAAAAACACTAATGACAAATAAAACTGTGAGGTAAAGATTAAATATCTTAAAAAGCTGAGTATTAATGTATATGTTTTTAGTTTTTTGCTAATTTCCTTTAGGCTAATTAGGTTTTTTGTGATTTTATTTAGAAATGGAAACTTTAGACAAAACGAAATAATCTTTTCTATTCTGAAATATATAAAACTTGATATTATTATTGCCAGAACTCCCATTATTAGCATTATACTTTCCATCGACTTGATATTACTATCAATTACATAAAGATTTATTAGGAGTATAAACGATAATATCCCAAAAACAAAAGTTATAATAAACTGGGATAAATCGCCATAAAGTGTGAAGCCAGCTGCTGTAATACGTTTATCCTTATCTAAAAACAATATCCGTCCACCAAACTCTCCTATTCTGTTTGGTGTAATTGTACCTACTGTAACTCCAGTCCAGACAGCTTTGAAACACGTTTTTACATTTAATTCCTGAAGATGACATATTAGTTTTCTCCATTTTATTGCCTCAATAAGCCAGTTTAATGGCATCAAAAGCAAAATTGTTAAAAGTATTATTATTCTTGTTGCAGAAATATTTTTGAAATATGCTGGAAAACTATTGAGGTCGCCAGATTTGACAAGTTTATATACTATATAAGTCCAGGCAGCAATAACAATCAAAACCTTAAAAATATTTACAAGATGTTTATTGTTAAACTTTAAGTGCATTTATTTCTCTTTATTAATGATAGGTAAAAAAACAAAAGAGGCAAATCCAACAATTACAAGAATAAATGTTTGAATTCCATGTACTATCAAAGCAAAAGCAGCAGCTTTTTCGGTAGCTATACCGTATAAAACAAGAGTTTGAATAATCATAAAATGATATGCTCCAATTCCGTTTGGGGCAGGGGCAACCATTCCAAAACTACCAGCAACAAAAACTATTAAAGCGGGAATTATTCCTAATTCAGCAAAACCATCAAAAGCGAAGAAACAAACATACAGCATAAAAAAGTACATTGCCCAAATAAAAAATGAGTGAAAAAAGTACCAAAATGGTTTTTTAACTTTTTTTATACTTAGTATTCCTTGCCAAAAGTTTTTTATAAAGTCAGCTAATTTTTTAAATACTGGCAGGTGATCTAACTTTCCTTTTAAGAGTCTGATAAGAAAAATAATTCCTATACTTCCAACAACTATATAAGCTATAATCATTGGTAAACTGATAAACTTTTGAAGTTTCACTCCTACATCGGGATTGTTGGCGATAAATTGCGAAATTTGTGTTGATTGCAACGAAAATGCAAGTATTGTAATTGCACCAAGCATTAAAACATCGGTAATTCTTTCGCTTACCATTGTGCCTAAAACTTTGCTAAAATTTTGTTTCTCATATTTTGAAACTATGGCACATCGAGTAACTTCTCCGAGACGAGGTAATGCAATATTTGCAAAATATCCGTTTAAAACCGCCATAAAAGTATTCGCAAACCGTACATTACTGCCATCAGAATTTAATAGCATCTGCCAACGTACTGATCTGCTGACATGGCTTAAAATACCCATAATTATCATAGGTATAAACCACCAATAATTAACATTTTTGATTTCGGCTACTATTGTCTTAATGTCAAAATCCTTATAAACTAGATAAAATAGGAGTATTCCGATACTAACAAAAAGAATAGTCTTGATTATATTTTTGTGCTTCTTTTCCAATTTTTATTTATTTATTGACAAAGATAATATTTGTTTTAGGAGATTTATAAATAATTGTGCAAATTTGCAGCATGGTTAAGGCAAAAAAACATCTTGGACAACATTTTTTGATAGACAAAAACATAGCATCTAAAATTGCTGATTCTTTATTGAATGAGAATAATTGCGATGTGCTTGAAATTGGTCCTGGAACTGGTGTTTTAACTCAGTTTTTAGTTCAAAAACCTTACAAACTAAGCCTTGTAGAGATAGATAAAGAGTCTGTTGATTATCTTAATGAGAATTATAACGGGCAATTTACACTATGGCATGAAGATTTTTTAAAAATGAATTTGCAAGATTATTTTGATGCTCAATTTTGCATTATTGGTAATTTCCCTTATAATATTTCGAGTCAAATATTTTTTAAATTACTTGAGAATAGAGAAAATATTCCCGAATTAGTGGGTATGATACAAAAGGAAGTTGCTGAAAGAATTGCCTCAGTTCATGGGAATAAGATTTATGGTATTTTGAGTGTTTTGTTGCAACTATACTATAAAACAGAGTATTTATTTACTGTAAATGAAAATGTTTTTGTTCCACCGCCAAAAGTAAAATCTGCTGTTATAAGATTTACGCGTATTACTACCGATTACGATGATTTGGAATTCAAAAAACTTAAACTCGTTGTAAAAACTGCATTTAATCAAAGGCGAAAAACAATGCGAAATTCATTAAAAAGTATTTTACCCGAACATGTTGATACAACAGACGAAATTTTCAATAAAAGGCCCGAGCAGTTGTCGCCTCCTGAATTTCTCGAGCTAACAAAGATGATATTTAGATAAACTGTTTTATGTTCTCAGTTCTCAGTTCTCAGTTCTCAGTTCTCAGTTCTCAGTTCTCAGTTCTCAGTTCTCAGTTCTCAGTTCTCAGTTCTCAGTTCACGGTTCACGGTTCACGGTTCGCGGTTTACGGTTTTCGGTTCGCGGTTCCTTTTCCCCTTTCCTTTGTGTCCCTTGCGTTTCCATTTTCCTTG
>JAQVPT010000084.1 GCA_028701945.1 Bacteroidales bacterium | reverse complement strand
CAATCTACTTTCTTTATTGCTTTTATCTGTTACAAAATCTTCTGATAATATTCCATTTATGAATATTTCAAGCAATCCATAAATGGATTCCCAGCCAGCTAACTCAGCTTGCATAATTTTTTTACTATCAAAAACTATATATTGTAACTGTTTAAATGCTTTTCTTATGTCAGATGCTTTTGACGTATATATTATTTCTTTTTCAAGTGTCCCCGTTATTATTGAATCATAGTTTTCTTTGAATGACTCAATAACTTCTCCAATCATAATAGATTGAGCAATGACTCTAAATTTTTGAATAACAACACTTATTTTATCATTACTATTTATAATTATTTCTTTATAGAGATTTTCTAGTGTATTTAATAAATCAATGTTTTGTTTCAAGTTGGCTGAAAAAACCTTTCTTATATCATCGAAAGTAAGTAATCCTAGTTTTACACCATCTTCAATATCTGCTGCACAATAAGCAATATCATCTGCTGCTTCCAGTAAATACACAATTGGATGTCTTCTATTATTTAATTTTAATAAATTATTTATTTTTTCATAATCTTTTTGTTCTGAACAGAAGTATCCAAATTTTTTCTTACTTATCTCAGCAGATTTATTGCCCAGATTACCTTCAAGTGAGTTTGATGGGTATTTAATAATTGAAGCCAATGAAGGAAATGTTAAGTTAAAGCTGAACTCATCTCCAAAGTAGTGCAACTTTCTTAAAATTCGAAAAGTTTGCACATTCCCATCAAAATTTGCAAAGTCAGCTTTCTCTTGGTCAGTTAAAGGTATTCTATTATTCTTAATAAAAAACTCTTTAAAAAAATGTTGAATTGCTTCTTCCCCAAAGTGACCAAAAGGAGGGTTTCCTAAATCATGCACTAAGCCAGATACTCTTAATAAAGAACTAATATGTCCTTTAAATTTGTTATCTAATAGTTTATTATCAATTAAGTGTTTCTCAATGCTCAATCCAATGGAACTGCCTATATATGAAACCTCTAATGAATGTGTTAATCGTGTTCTAATAAAATCACTCTTTTCTAAGGGAAACACCTGTGTTTTATCTTGCAATCTTCTTATTGAAGAACTTGAAATCAAACGACCATAGTCATTTTCAAATGGATTACGACCATCATACTCAGTTCTTTTGGACCAATTACGAAAAGTACTTGGATTTAGTATTTCATTCCATCTTTCTTTCATCGAGTTTTATATCTTTTTACTTCTGACCAAGGATAATTAAACAGTTCATAACAAATGTTTTGACAAATCTGATGTCTAATAATTAGTTGCCAAATTTAATAAATTATTTATAAATTCTAGAGACCATTATAAATATATTTCACAAATTTGTTTTTCTAATTATCCTTAACTCATTAAGTTTAAAAATTTTTCATGCAAATTAAATTGGTGTTTATATTTCAGGGGTCTCATTTCGTTTCTGTTTCCAAACATTGTCACAAAAGTAAAAACTCTAATGGTTTTACTTTTGTGATAATCTCATCTTGTGCTAACCCCACTTACATGTCGTGCTTATTACTAATATTTTAAAGTGTATTTTGGTTATTTTCTTCGATTTTAAAAGAGTTCACACTAAACCAATATAAGATAGATTCATTTTTACTTTAAAAAGTTTAGTAACATGTCTCTTTATCTAATTGATTCAATTTTTTCTCCTTTTCTAAGGCATTCTTACTCTTCAGCATTTTTTTTAATAATGAAATTTTATTGCTTGTAATTTGGTATAATATATTTTAGTTTTTCTATCCCAAGAATTCCTTTATAAGTTTCACCTGCTTCGGCAACAATATTCTTAATCGTTGTTTTCCCGGGCTCATTTCGAGTAGTTGTTTGCGGATTGGAGTAAGCCAATTGTAGATGGTGCGGGGTGTGGTTTCGTAATAATCCGCTAGTTCTTGGATGGTATATGTTGGCTTATTTTCCATACTTACAAATATAAGGAGCTTCCGCAAAAAAGCCAAATGCAAAGTAATTGCAATAGATGTAATCGAACTAACTCATGGCAATTTTACTGTTTTCGTAGCTACCTTTACACAAAAACAAAAAACATTATGACAGATTTATATATCGATCTTGAATGGTTTTTTAACCAGGAACTTTTTTTAGTTGGTTACGCTTACTCTGTAACTACTTTCGGACAGCTATATGATGACAGCTTAAATACCGAAAACATTATTCGCATGCTACAGCCGGTTGATGGCTATATTTATTTCTATGGACCAGATATCGGCATGCTTGAAAAATCAACCGGACTCGATATTCGAAATAATTTTCGTTGTGTAAACCTCCTAAAAGTATTTCGCGACATTATGCCTGGAATGGACTCTTACAAACTGGCATACTTTGAAGAATTATTCGAAATAAAACGCTCACAACGCCAATACAAATCCAACATCTTTAAACTCTCCGAAGACTGGAATAATCCCTACAAAAAACAACATGTCCTCAAATACAATATGGAAGATGTTGTAAATTTAGTTCGGTTGAAACGGGAAATATTTTCACTCTATGGGATAGGAGAGGATTATTTGGAGGGGGTTAGGTGGTGAGGGAGAATAAATAAGGGTTAGATTGCATGTATAGAATATCGAATTACTTCATTGGGGATAATTTTTTTAATAAAAAAGAGACCGTCTCATAATGAGATGGCCTCATGAGTAAGGCTTGATATTATCGCGCCGCTTCAACTCTGTACAAATATAATCATAAATATCTGAAAACAAAATAGTTTTAGAGAAATTAAGCAATAGCCTTCTTCTCAAATTCAAATACCACCAATCAGCAAGAAGCGTATTAAAAAATGGAGAAAGATAAAATAAATCAGTCGATTGTTATCTCGACAATAATACAAAAAAACAACATTTTCTAAAATATATTATAGAGTATGTGTGGAGTCTGTTATGTCAATTAACGCGATAGTGTCCTTTATATTCTTTAATTTACTAATTTTTAAATGTGCACTCATCAACCATACAAATACTTCTCTATAATTTCTGATTTAAACTCAGAAAGTTTTACACCATCAAAACCACAAACCTTAGTATTTAATACATCAACTATAAACTTTTCTTTAGATTTTTCATCCCAATTATCATAATCCTTTGATATCGTCATTTTCATAGGTTTTTTTGATTCTTCCATTTCTTTTTCGTCAAAGCTTTGAACTTCACAAATAGGGTTTGCATCATAAAAAACTTCTATTAGTTCTTTTCGTTTTAATTTCTTCAGGTATGATAAAAGCTGATCCTCTTTAATATTTAAGTTTTTTGACAAGATTTCTTTATAATAAAAAAACTCCCATTCCTTTGGATTATATTTCTCAGATTTTGACAGATTGTTAATTCCTTCATAAAACGCTTTAACCAACTGTTTTCTATCAACAGTGGTCTCAACAAATATTTCTTCTTCACAAGTTTCTGATATATTAAAATAATCCCAATCATTATTAAATCTTAAGATATCAAATTTAATATTCTTTATTTCATTAAAAAAGGTTAATGATGTTTGCTGTACATTTGTACATAATGCTTCCAACCAGTTTTTTAAATCAATTATTGGATCAAAAACACATGAAAAACTCTCTTCATAAACAAAATCTCCAACAATAATTCTAAAATTGATCCAACCGGAAACAACCTCATAAAAATCAAGTTTTATTTCGCTTATATACTTGTCTGTTTTACTCATTTCTAACCTTTTAAAACCTTTAGTTACAACAACTTTAAAAATAAAAATTTGTGCTTAAAACTGAATTTAATCCCAAATCTTCCTCAAAATTAAAATTATTATTCATTTTCTAAAATTTTAATTATAAATATTTTTAATAAAAACTTTTTTTTTGATTTTCTACATACTACTTACTATTTTGACCTTAAACCATTGATTATCAAACTCTTAATTCTTGTTGTAGATAAAAAAAGACCTTACTCATCTTACTATTTTAATCCTATTTGATTTTTTGTTGTAATTTGTAGTACAAAAGATAAATAAATATACTACACTATGTTTGTTTATTCGCAAAGCCTAAAGAGTTTCGTAGTGATGTAGTAAGTGATTTTGGTGTTTTTTGGTATTTTTTTTTTTTATCAAATGTTTAAAATCAAAAGTAAAAATGGTATTTTAGCGATTTAATTTTTATTGCTCAAAATGATTGAAAAAACAACATCAAAACAATTTCAATACGAAATCCAATCATATCAAGAGGACTGCGTTAATAATATTGTCAGCCTTTTTGAAAGCCTTCGCCAAAAAGAAAAATTTGACGATGTGCTTATCGAGCATCATAACAAATTCAATTACAAGTTCCCGGTACAAGACACAAGAAATATTGATGTCATGATGGAAACAGGTACAGGTAAAACTTTCACATTTATTAAAACTATTTTTGAACTTAGCAGAAAGTTTGGCTTAAAGAAATTTATCGTATTAATTCCAAGTGTACCAATTCGTGAGGGAACAAAAACAAACTTTGAAGACACGAAAGACTATTTCAAAAGTTATTATGCTAATGAAAGAGAAAAAGAAGTTGAAGTTTTTACTTATGAAGGAGGAAATATTTCTGCAGTAAAACAATTTATTGGAAATTCTCATTTGTCTGTCTTAATTATGACTCCAAGCTCTTTTAATAGCCAGGATAAAATATTAAATCGTCCATTGGAAAGTGATATTAATACCCCCGAACTATTTGAAAATAATCAGGAGCCACCAAAATCCTATCTTGAATGTTTAAAACGCTTAAATCCAATTGTTATAATGGATGAGCCACATAGATTTGATGGAAATGCTTTTAAAACTTATTTTGAAGGATTTGACAACTACTATTTGCGCTTTGGAGCAACATTTCCAGAGAGAAAAGGCAGTTTACCCTTATCAAATGTTGCTTATGTATTGGATAGTATTACATCCTTTCGTCAAAGTTTGGTAAAAAAAATTGTTGTTTACACACAAGATATTGTAGAAAATAAAGACACTCTAATTGGTATAGAAAAAGTCGGTTCAAAGAACATAGCACTTGTAAGCACTTTGACAAATGGGATAGTGGTTAAACGTGAATTAAGCATCGGAGCTGTGTTTAATGGCAAAAGCATTAAAAAGATAACTAAGGATAAGATTGTTTTAGCAGACGACTCTATTGAAAAAGTTGATTATTCATTGTCCGATGAATCCTTACGCGCAATGATAAAAGAAACTATTCAAATCCATTTTGATAAGGAAAAATCAATGTTTGACCAAGGAATAAAATCTCTTACTTTGTTTTTTATTGAAAGCGACACCAGTTTGTTTCGAGGCGATAATCCCAAGATAAAAATAATCTTTGAAGAAGAGTATCTTAAAAAATATAAGGAAGTCCTAAAGAATCTTGATCAAAACACAGAATATTATAAATATCTACAGCAAGACTTTGATAAAGAAAACAAGCTTTTGGTTCACAAAGGATATTTTTCCGGAGATAAAGGTAATGCTGATGAAAAGATTAAGACCGGAGTAGATGAAATATTAAAAGACAAAAAGAAATTGCTTTCATTTGAAAGTCCCACAAGATTTATTTTCTCTATTTGGGCATTACAGGAAGGTTGGGACAATCCAAATGTTTTTACCATTTGTAAGCTTTCTAATCAAGGCAGTGAAATTTCAAAACTTCAACAAATTGGACGTGGATTGCGAATTTGTGTCAATCAAAATTTACAGAGGAAAACATTAAGCAATTTGAATGATAACCAAGAGGTTTTTTGGCAAATAAACAACCTTGATGTTGTTGTTTCTAATAAAGAACAAGGTTTTGTAGAGGCTATCCAAAAAGAAATATTAAGCAATTCGTTTATGATTTCCGAAACCTTTACAGAACAGGAATTGATTAAAACTCTTAAAGAAATTTCTAATTTTGATGATGATACAGTAATTGAATTGGTTGATGATGTATTAAAAGTTAATAAAATGATTGTTCGTAAAGCAATTGTTGACGGGCAAAAGATTTACGAAAAATCTCCTGAATTTGCATCAATATTGAAAAAGCTGGAGCTACCCGATGAGCAATTTAAAGCAATTCAGAGCCTGTTTGCAAGCGATGCTAAAACTTATGTTCAGAAAGCCGAAAACAAAAAAGAGAAAAAGAAAGTTTTCATCAAAGCAGCACATATAAAAGAGTTTCAGAACTTATGGAATGCTATTAATAAAAATGCATTTTTTGTTTTAGATTCTTTGAGTAAAGATCAGGAAAAACAGCTTATCGAAAATATAAAATCGGAAATAGAAAATGTTAATATCGAAGCTATTCTATTGCAGACAATGCGTGCAGAACTAAATGTAGATAAAATCGATAAAGATGATGCAATAACAAAACAATTAAAAGATTCTGTATCACACAAAAGCAAGCTTGATTATGTCGAATTAGTACACACTTTATCTAATAATACAAAAACTCCAATATCCTTTGTTGTTAAAGTTTTTAATTCTTTAAGCGACAATTTTAAAAATAAAATACTTTGTAACAATCCGACACAAGCTCAAAAAGAGATTTCTGCAATAATCAATAAAAACCTGATTGCATTGCTAAAAGCAAATATTAAGTATGATGGTATTAACGGTACTTCTTTACCAAATGTTTTCAAAACAGAAAAAGACAGAACCTATCTTGATACAGGTAGTGTTGGGAAGTATCAAAAAGATATTACAAGTGATTTTTCTTTAAAATCAAAGTGGATATTTGAAGAAGTAATTGAATATGATAGTGAATTTGAATTGGATATTGTAGAGCAAGATCCGGACATTAATAGTATTGTAATCTTTGGAAAATTGCCACGTTTAAAAATCAAAACTCCTTTAGGTGATTATAATCCTGACTTTTGTTATGCTATTAAAAGTACAAATGGGAATAAAATATTTCTCGTTGTCGAAGCCAAAGGTTACAATTCTTCTACCGAAATTCCTGTAAATGAGAAAAGTAAAATTGAATTTGCTAAAAAATATTTCGAAGCGCTTCGTGATCATTATAAAGATGCAAATTTTGAAATTTCTTTTAAAGAACGTATAAATAGAACTCAATTATCAACATTGATAAAATCATAGATAAACATGAAACGGGATATAGTTTATAAACTAACAGATAATTTTGAAGATTTTTTGCATTTAACTGAGGATGGTGTAGAATTTTGGTTAGCCAGAGATTTGCAACATTTGTTAGGATATGGAAAATGGGATAATTTTCAGAACGTTATAAGCAAAGCCAAGACAGCTTGTGAAATTTCAGATCAAAATATTTCAGACCATTTTGCCGACGTCGGGAAAATGGTTGAAATTGGTTCGGGTGCGCAAAAAGAAATAGATGATGTAATGCTTACTCGTTTTGCTTGCTATTTGATTGCCCAAAATGGAGATTCACGTAAAGAACAAGTGGCATTTGCTCAAACATATTTTGCTATTCAGACTAGAAAAGCTGAGCTTATTGAAAAGAAATTATTAGAAATTGAAAGGGTTCAGACCCGAAATAAACTGGCTGAAACTGAAAAGGAGCTATCGCAAATTATTTTTGAGCAAACAGGTGGTAATCAAAATTTTGCATTGATAAGAAGCAAAGGTGATCAGGCTTTATTTAACAAAAATACTCAACAAATGAAAAACCAGTGGGGGGTGAAAAATAAGCCTTTAGCTGATTTTATGCCAACCATTTTATTAAAAGCCAAAGACTTTGCAACTGAGATTACAATATTTAATGCCAAGAATAAGAAAATGAGCACCGAAGCTCAAATATCTAATGAGCATATAACTAACAATAGATCTGTCAGGAATACACTTCTTTCTCGTGGTATTGTACCCGAAAATCTACCACCCGAAGAAGATGTAAAAAAACTGGAACGTAAGCTAAAGTCTGAAGAAGGAAAATCCTTAAAAGAAAATAAAGGATTTAACAAAAACAAGAAGAAATGATGAGAGTATTTGTACAGCAGTATTCTAATTTTTATAAACACATAGAAACATAGCAATTATGATAACAAAGAAATACCTTGATGATCTAACTTATGAAATAATCGGCAGGGCAAAAGACATTTGTAAACGAATATTTTAGTAATTTACCATTAAGAAATTAAATATAATGAAATTGTAAAAAATAGCCATATAGATACATATTAAAAACTATGTCCCTATGTGGTAAAAAATAGATATTATGCCTCAAAAAGATTTTATAAAAGCTGGTTTTACTGTTGTTGATGCAAACAACGAAGAAAATAAATTATTAAGTTTTCTAAAAGAGAACTGCCCAAATGTAATACGCGATAATGAAATAAACATTGAAGAGCTTAAAGCTGTTCTTGATTTACCAATAGACGAAAAAGTTAATGGTTACGGATTAAATTTTGTGGGTAGGAATTTTGCGCGTGCCAAATATTCTAAGAAAACAGAAAAAGAATTACATCTAAATACAAGCTTAAGTAAAGATATTGATAAAACAGAGAACCTTGTGTTAAAAGGTGATAATTTAGATAGTCTTAAAATATTGAAAAATCATTACACCGGTAAAATTAAGTGTATTTATATTGATCCTCCATACAATACAACCAGCGATGAGTTTGTTTATCCTGATAAATTTGACAAAGAAGAAGCCGAAGTTTTAGGTTTGGCTAATTTAAGCGAAAGCGACTTTGATAGAATGGATTTTAGCTTTAAAACCAAAAAAAGCCATAATGGCTGGTTAGCATTTATGTATCCACGTTTATTGTTGGCAAGAGATCTATTAAGCAAAGACGGAGTTATCTTTATAAGTATTGACGATAATGAACAAGCAAATTTAAAATTGCTTTGTGATGATGTTTTTGGGGAGGAGAATTTCTTAGCTCAAATAATACACAAAAACAACTCAAATAAAAATCAAAGTAAATTAATTTCAGTTTCAACTGAATATATGTTTGGATATAGTAAACATAAAGAAGGATTAAAAGAGATTATTTGGAGAGTTAAAAAAAAGGGTGCTGAAGATGTAAGCAAAAAGTTTATAGAACTTCAAAAACTAGGTCTTTCTCTTGATGAAATTAATAAAGAAATCAAAGAGATGTATAAAAGACCAAAATATTCTCATTTAAGTAGATGGAATAAAGTTGATGAAAATGGTGTATTTAAAGATGCAGACTTATCACGTGAAAATGGACCAAAGAATTATACAATTATTAATCCCAATAATGGTAAAGAATGCGTTATACCTAATCGCGGTTGGGGAAAATCTTTAGATGAGTTAAAGCGCTTACAAGAGCAAAATCTCATATGGTACGGTGATGAAAATACACCTCCAGGTATGAAAGATTATATTGAACATGATGATGTATCTGTTCCTGATAATTTTTGGTTTTTTGATAATTCAGTTGATACTAAATGGGTTAAAGATACTTTTTCAGCTTTAGTTTTTGAAAATCCAAAGCCTTTAGAAATGATTAAACAACTAATACAAATAGTTGCAGAAAACTCTGAATTTATTCTCGATTTTTTTGCAGGATCAGGGACAACAGGACATGCAGTAATGCAACTGAATGCTGAGGATGGGGGGAATCGTAAATTTATTTTGTGCCAAATAGATGAGCCAATTGATAAGAAAAAGCCTGCTTATAAATTTTGTGTAGAAAATAATCTTCCTCCTGTAATTTCGAGTATTACAATTGAACGATTAAAACGTGCCGGGGAGAAAATTGATAGTGAAATTAACGTTGATAACGAAAAGGCAGGTATGTTTAAAGAACATAAAAAGCAAATACCAGATATAGGCTACAAGGTTTTCGACAGTGTAGATTCTCCAAAATTAGAAGTTGATGACTCTGGACAGATTTCAATAAATCTTAATGACAATGATACTTTAAGCCGTATATACAATATGATATTTACAATTGGTTTGGACGAGCCATCACAAGTTCCCGAAGAAGTTGTAGAAGATTGTATTTACAAAATTGGAGATCACTTTTATATAACCAATAGCGAAAAGGTTTCAAAAGAGGATTTTGCAAACGCAATTAAAAACGGAAAAGTATTTATTGACGGTTGGACAGCAAGCTTAAATGGCACACTGCAAAACTACAAAGAAGACGTGAAAATCGTTTTTTAATAAACCTTAGAAGTAACGTAGGAGTACCGTAGTACTTCCGTAGAAGCATAGTAATCCATTACGTAATCAAAAACTCAAGTGGATTATACAACAATGAAAGCTTTTGAATTAGAATTTTCTATTCATAAAAAATTTTTTTTCTAATAAAAAAAAATGACGTTTTTACATGCTCTTTTTTGAAAATAATTAAACAGTATTTTTATCAATCCGTTGATAATCAACGTATGTAAAAAAAAATCTACTAATTGTCCTCTACAGTAACATTAATATTTTTTTATTTTTAAACACCTATCAACTAATTGTGTCAAAAGCCTCTGATACCAGCACTTCCACAGCTTTGTTTAAATTTTATATTGAGCAACAAACTTATCCCCAAATCAAAATTACTTACAGTTGATTTTTTTTAATCAAGTAATAGCAAGGCTTGTAGGTGCATTTTGTTTTTGTGTCCTTTGATTTCGTCATTTTGTGCCGTAAATTTATAGCGGCTCACGCTGCTAAAAAAATTTTAATGCGTGAAGCTCTATGAAAAAATCAAAATTTAGATTAAACGGAAAACAAGAGTCTAATTTGCAAAATCGTATTGTAGTGATTATTTTAACTTTTTTACAATTTTTATCTTTTGTCGATGAGATCGAGTCAAAAATTAATCGGATATGCAATATAATTAAGACATTGCATGATTTGTTTTAAGGGAAATTTAAACTAGTCAATTTGTTT
This sequence comes from Bacteroidales bacterium, assembly GCA_028701945.1. GTDB lineage: Bacteria > Bacteroidota > Bacteroidia > Bacteroidales > ML635J-15 > Bact-19. The sequence goes on along the minus strand of JAQVPT010000084.1, from coordinate 579 downwards.
TAAATAATTCAAAACATAGTTTAATCAGATGCTAATTCGTGTCTGACCAATATTGCTATACAGTTTACTGAAAATTGTGGAGGACTTATTATTTTAAATCCTTGATAATATTTAAATTGTATTGCTGCGATAATATCAAGGCACAACTTGAAGCCCGGTCATTTTAGTGATCGGGCTTCTTGCCTATTGTTTTCATAGCATTTTTTGCTATATTTGCATTGAGTTTCACGGGCGCGATACGTCAAGCCTTACTCAGGGCCATAGTTTACTATGGCTTTTTTGTTTATGCTTATTCAACCAAACATTTTACAAAGTAGCCGTAAACAGGCATGTTATTTCCAATCCTCTTCGACACTCTCTCAAACCCTAAAAACCTTAATTCCTTTCCAATCTTAATTGGACTTAGATTTATTGAAGTTCGTTCGGAAATGTATTCAAGAAGATCTGTGGCAGTTTTAAATTCGCCTGTTTGTTCATCTGCAGGTGCAAAGAATTTCATAATTAAGTCGCGTTCCGGAGTTTAGACTTGGTACTTCTTGTTGATGTGATCGTTTTCTTTGATTACTTCAGGCGTTAACA